>CAXNJQ010000025.1:0-7491 GCA_964202705.1 Holosporaceae bacterium | reverse complement strand
TCCAGGTTGATCAAAACGCACATCCTCTGGTAAAACCACAGGCAAATCCCCTGCTGGCACAGGAACAACGCCACAACTGGGACAATGAATCATGGGAATGGGCACGCCCCAATACCGTTGTCGGCCCACACCCCAATCGCGCAAACGGTACAGGGTTTTTGCCGCGCCAAGGCCTGCGCGCGCGCAATGATCAATGACCACAGCTCTCGCATCCACAACAGACAGCCCATCCAAAAAACCAGAATCCATCATCACGCCATCGCCCAAATAAGGCCCATCCACCCTTGGGCAATCGTGGCCTTGAACCACATAGGTAATGGGCAATCCCATATCCTTGGCCAAGGCATAATCGCGTACATCGTGGCCGGGACACCCAAAAATGGCACCTGTTCCATAATCGCTGTTGACATAATTGGCCACCACCACAGGCAGGGTTTTTTCAGGCATCAAGGGATGACGCACGTATAACCCTGTGAATGCCCCCTTTTGAGCCACCGTTTCCATAATCCGGCTGGATGTCCCGCGTTGTCGACATTCTTGAATCAATGCATCCAAATCAGCCCGATACTCGGGTAATGCGTCTTGAACCCAAGGGTGATCCCATGATAGGGCACAAAATGCTGCCCCAAATAATGTTTCTGGTCGTGTGGTAAAAATAGAAAGGGATCCCAATCCACCTGGCCCTGCCGTATCCTCTGCCTGTTGAAAGGTTACATTTAACCCATACGATCGGCCAATCCAATGGGTTTGCATCTCTCTTACCGCATCAGGCCACTCTTTTAAATCATTCAAATCATCCAACAGTTCCCCTGCAAAATCTGTGATTTTCAAAAACCACTGTTTCAACAAGCGCTTTTCAACAGGCGCACCAGAACGCCAACCCTTGCCATCAACCACTTGCTCGTTGGCCAAAACCGATTGTTCCTTTGGATCCCAATTGACATAAGATTCTTTGCGATAGGCCAAACCATGGGCATAAAAATCCAAAAATATCTTTTGCTCGTGCCGGAAATATTCCGGATCACAAGAGAAAAATTCCCGAGACCAATCATGGGAAAACCCCATGGATAAACATTGTTCTCTCATCACGGCCGCATTGCGGTACGTCCACTCTTTTGGATTAACACCATGGGTTAATGCCGCATTTTCTGCAGGCAAACCACAGGCATCCCATCCCATGGGGTGCAATACTTCGTACCCTTGGGCCCAACGAAATCGCGCCAATGCATCGCCGATGGCATAATTTCGGGCATGTCCCATATGCAATGTTCCTGATGGATAGGGAAACATTTCCAACACATAAAATGGCGGGCGCGGGCTGTCCTCCTTGGCCGAAAAAACCTGGTGGTCATACCAATACTTTTGCCACTTTTTTTCCACCATACGGATGGGATATTTATCCTGTTCAGGCGTTCCACACCCTGGGGTTTCGGGGACTGGTTTAGAATCAATTTCAGACATCATTTATGCATCATCAAAAATACCGATGGCACTAGAATATCATGATTTAGACCCTATGATCACTGGAATTTGTTCATTGACGTCATTCTATTTTTTTGCCTAAGATATGGTCAAAGGCCAACGATTACAAAGGCGAAACCATGTCTTCTTATCCCCCATCGTCTTATCCCATTTATCTGACCAGTTTGGACAAAGACGTCATCGCGTTAGCCCAAGATTTTGTAAAATACCCCAGCATTACACCCGATGATCAGGGATGTTTAAGCCATTTGGCTGAGTTATTGCAACAAAAAGGTTGGCAAACCCACATCGTTCCATACGAGGATGTCACCAATTTATACGCCCGTATGGGAACAAAAGGCCCTCATTTATGTTTTGCTGGGCATGTGGATGTGGTGCCCACTGGTCCTGTCGAGCAATGGGACCATCCTCCCTTTCAGGCAGAAATCCATGATGGCATTTTATTTGGTCGCGGTATAGCCGATATGAAGGGTGGCATTGCATGCTTTTTATCCGCAGTTGGCGACTTTTCCTTGCCCAACGATGCATCCATCAGCATGATTTTAACCAGTGACGAAGAAGGCGACGCCATCAATGGCACCAAACGCATGGTGGATTGGATGCAGGAAAACAACCAAAATCCCGACGTTTTTTTAATCGGCGAACCCACAGGAAACACCGTGGGCAGCGTCGTACAAATCGGACGCAGGGGCAGCCTGACGGGGCAATTAACGGTTTTGGGCAAACAGGGGCATATTGCGTATCCTGAACATTTTGATAATCCCGTTACCAAGGTGGTGGCTTGTGCGCACAGCCTGAAAAACATGCCATTGGATAGGGCACCAGATCCCGATTTTGAGCCATCACGTCTGGAATTTACATCTATTGATACTGGAAATACCGCATCAAATGTCATATGGGGACAGTGTCAAGGGCGTTTTGGAATTCGATTCAATACCCAGCAGAATGCCGCTGATTTGGCTGAAAAAGTAACAACCATTTGTCGTGAAACGGCCCAAACGGATCCAAAAATTCACATCAGTGGGGACCCCTTTTTGATCAATAAATTGGATTCAAAAGACAAAAATTGGTTGTCATGTGTGCACCATGGTCTGCGAAAAACCACCCGCCAATCGGCCCAAGAAACCACCCAAGGCGGCATCACCGATGGCCGATTTTTAACCCAACTGGGCCCCGTGCTAGAAGTCGGATTGCCTGAACAAACCATTCATCAAGTTAACGAGCACGTTTCCGTGGACGATTTACATCAATTAAAGGCGTGCTATATCCATATCTTGGAGGCCTTTTTTTACAGAGCAAGCACAGACACCCAACCTGCTTGATGGGTGTCCATCATTCCGATGGGTGCAGGCCCTGATGTGGAACGGATCTGGTGGCTTTGCTCTGGTTTTATCAGGCGTGTGTTTCAAAATGAACCACCCCCTCTTACGCCGCTGGGGCCGTCATCAAGCCAAATAGAGTACGCCCAACATCAAAATGTAGAGAGTGATGGCAAGATCGCCCCTTTACTCTGCGCGCCATTGTTCTGCAGCCCTCTCTCCTTCTTCTGCCCTCCCTCTGGCTGGGTTTTGCTCAGGGTCCGATCTCTGGCTGGGAACCCCCTCACCCCGCTAATTCTTATGCTGCTGGGACTGCGGCTGCCTCTACCTTGACCCCTTCTGTGGCCTCAAAGGTGCTTGGTCCAAAAATACTGCCTGTACCTGTTTCTTCCTTGTTATCGTTAAATTCGTCCCCTGAAAAATCGAAATCATTCGGGGCTTGGATTTCGTCTTTTTTATCGCCATCTTTTTTATCTGATGCGCTGTCCCCACTTTGTGCTTCTTTGTCTTTTTCTGGTGCGCTGTCCCCACCTTGCTCTGCCTGGCTGCCTTCATCACCCGTCTCTTCTTTGTCCGATTCGCCCTCACTGGATTGATCTTCAGACTCTTCCGCTTCTACCACCTCTTCCCCCACCTCTTCTCCCACCTCTTGATCTATACATTGTGTGGATACAGGGGACAACACACTCATCAAGGTCAGTAATAACAATTCTTGCATATTTTTCCATGGCTTGCGTTTTTTTCAGGATGCATCATTTTGGTAAAAAAAGAGGAAAGAAATGCAAAGCATCCCTTTCCCGTGTTTCAATCAAAACGATCCGTCCATTTGGATGGTGTTTTATGCAGCAGCAACTGCTGCTTCTCCCTTTTTAACGAGATCATTGATGTCGTCCTTATTTCGTTTAATCGCAGCTTTTGCGCTGTGTATCAATGATTTGACTTTTTTACCCTTTGGAGCCGCCTTTGCATCTTTGACCATCTCTTTTGTATGGGCTATTCTATCCTTGATCGTCGGACGATCGGCGTTAACCCCATTTACAGCGGTCAGACCTAGAACCAGCATCATTAAATATGTCATTTTTTTCATTTTTTATTCTCCTGTTAATTTTTATGTTTTCTTCAATTCAAAATATAAACAAAAATCATTAAAAAAAAGCAAAACCTCTAAAAAGGGTTACACCTGTCGTCCAGGCGTTTCTGAAAAGCCCTTTGCAGGCTGGGTAAAGCGGCTGCTAAAATGGTGCGCAAAATGGGGGCAAATAAACCAGGCGCAATGGTGATGCGCAACCGTATATGGGTATGATGGGTACAACCATTCTGCAATCCACCCCCCCCATCTGATGCAAAAAGCTCCTCTGGTGTGCAAGGCACCATATGCCAAACCCCAGAGACAAAGGTATTGCGGAAAAATACATCCCCATCTGTTTCCGACCAATGCATGCGTGTGCGAAAAACGAACCCTGAAACGGATGTATCCGCCACCAAAAAATATTGACCTTGATCCATCAGGCGCACAGAGTCACAGCCCGGCAAAAACTGTGGATATTCCTGTACAGCTTTAACCCCATGGCGAACACAGTGTACAGAATGGGGCACCACGCATTGTGTTGTGATCAGGGTCATAAAGGTTTGATAAGTGGGGAAAGATGCGTCTTATTTTGGCTCATTGTGTTATAGATACAACATTATTGAATGGATGACGCCCATACGCAATTTTATAAAGAGGCTTGAAAGGGTAGGCTCGGCAGGACTCGAACCTGCGACATGACCGTTATGAGCGGCCTGTTCTAACCAACTGAACTACGAGCCCATCGTATTTCTCATAAAACTATACCCTCTTTTTTTGAAAAACACCACAAGATTTTTGCCCGATCATGATGGTTTTAAGGGCGTTTCTGCATCATTCCACAAGTGGAATTTCCCTTAGCACCACCTTTTTATTGACTTTTTTATCCATTTTTGTCATTCTAAAAGAATAAAAGTAATTTTTTGGATTTAAAAATGTTCACAAAAAAGTGGATTTTAGCCGCACTGTCCTTGTGCCTGGTTACAGCTGTGGTCACAGAGGGTGGCAGGAATAATAATGATGACAACACTCTCAATAAAACAAGGTCAAGAAAAGCAGCAATAACAAAAACAAAAGCAATTAAGAAAAAAGGCAAATCCCCTAGAAGGGTTATCGTAAAAAAGAAGGCTGCTAAAAAGGTCGAGGATGATGTCGCAGACGAAGAGGAAGATGTCGCAGATAAAAGCATTTTGGCTTCTGGATTAGACAACGACGAAGAGGATGATATAGATAAGGATATTCTCGATGTTGATGCTGGCGAGGATGATGATGATGAAAGCCTAATCGATTCGAAATTAGATAACGACGAAGAGGAAGATGTCGCAGATAAAAGCATTTTGGCTTCTGGATTAGACAAGGACGAAGAGGATGATATAGATGAGTCCATCGCCAAAAACCAACCAAAGAAGGTTGCGGAAAAAACAAAAGCGAAAAACATCAAAGGCGGAAATAACAGAAAAGTCAAAAAACAACCGGCTAAAAAAACAAACAACAGGATCAACAACAGAAAAGTCAAAAGCAGCAGAATCAACAACAGAAAAGTCAAAAGCAAAAGAATCAACAGCAGAAACAACAGAGTCAACAACAAAAATAAAACATATAGCGGATAAGCCAACCCCTTCGCGGCATTGCCCCCTGTGGGCTTGACGTGATAAAATTAGTCCAGGAATACTGATTTACAACTGCGCCATGTCTTTTTCTTCCCAGATTTCTGACAATCGTGATGAATCGAACAGCCCTGGGCTTTTTTGCAAATCTTTGCCCAAAGACCCCTTTGACGTGATCATCATTGGTGGTGGACCTGGTGGATATGTTGCAGCCATTCGTGCGGCTCAATTGGGCTTAAAAACCGCGCTGGTTGAGGGAAAACATTTGGGGGGTGTGTGTTTAAATTGGGGATGCATTCCGACAAAAGCATTGCTGAAAAGCGCATCCATGCTGGCATCCGCATCCCACATGGAATCCTTTGGCCTGACCTTGCCGCCAGGAGACATACACATTGATTTAGACGTTATGGTGGGGCGATCCAGACAGCTGGCCAGCACATTGCAATCGGGCATCAAGGGATTATTGGCAAAAAATGGGGTTTCTGTCTTTTCAGCTTGGGCCTCTTTTGAATCCCTATCTGCCAACCTGAATCCCTTTCCCACCCATCATGCACCCCCATCATCCAACACCACCAACAGGTCAGAAGCCGATCCTTTGGCCGTGTCAAACCCAGCCGGTGCATGGGGGCAAACAGCTGGGAAAAATTCTGATGCTGGTGCCTGCCCTGCAGGAGCCCCCCCAGACACACCCCACAGCTCTGTTTTGCATACATTGCGCCTTACCAATGAGGACCAAGAAATTGGCCATTTGTTTGGAAAAAACATTGTTATTGCCACGGGTGCCAGAGCACGAACCCTTTTTCCAGATGATTTGGGCATTTGGAGCGCCTCGCAGGCCATGACGCCAGAAAAACGCCCTGAATCAATCCTGATTATCGGAGCCGGCGCCATCGGCATAGAATTCGCCAGTTTTTATCGCACTTTGGGCACCCATGTTACCGTTGTGGAGCAATCAGACACCATTTTGCCCATAGAGGATGACGAAATCGTGGCCATTGCTGCAAAATCATTTATCAAGCAAGGCATGGTTCTAGAAACGGGATCCACTGTGCATCATGTGGTGAAAAATCCGGATGAATCCTATACCGCCACCATAAAAAATATCAAAACGGGTGAGGAAAAATCTTGGACGGGCGAACGCATTCTGGTGGCCATCGGCGTCATTGGCAATACAGAGTCTTTGGGCCTAGATCACACAGCCGTGCGCACAGAAAAAGGACACATTGTAACGTACACCCACCATACCACCGATGAACTGGGTGTGTACGCCATTGGCGATGTGGCTGGTGCCCCATGGTTGGCACACAAAGCCAGTCACGAGGGCATGGCGTGCATTGAATATATTGCAGGCCTGAAAACCCACCCCAGCGATCCCAGTTTGATTCCAGGATGCACCTATAGCATGCCTCAAATTGCAAGCATTGGGTTAACAGAGCGCGCAGCCGCCGCACAAGGGGCCATTAAGGTTGGTCGATTTCCCTTTTCTGCCAACGGTCAAGCCATGGCCTACGAAGAAAGCACTGGGTTGGTCAAGGTGATTTTTGATGAAAAAACAGGTGAATTACTGGGGGCGCACATGGTGGGGGCTGGGGTCAGTGAACTGATCCAAGGGTTTGTTATCGCCAAAACCATGCAAGCCACCGAAGCCGATTTACAGCATATTATTTTTCCCCACCCCACATTTTCAGAAATGATGCATGAGGCCGTTTTGGATGCAGACAATAGGGGGTTGCACCTGTTTCGTGCCAAAAAACCCGGTGAAAAAATGGATACAGCCAAACCCTTACCCTAGAATACTGGGGAAAATGCCGGGAAAAATGGAGTAAACGTGGGCACAGCGCACCCCCCAACAGCAAAGAATTTTGCACCAGAGTGCGCCGTCCGGCAGAAAAACAGGCGTACCCCTAACCGTTTAAGCCCCATCCTGCCATAACTGCGTATCATTATTGCAACACAATGCCCATTGTTTTTCCGACCCACCCCCATCACATTGCTATTCTTTTAAAAAAATGAGTAC
>CAXNJQ010000024.1:0-7564 GCA_964202705.1 Holosporaceae bacterium | reverse complement strand
CTGGGGATAAGGTTTGCACATGACCCGTATGGGTAACCACAGGGGAGGAATGGGCAGAAGACGGAGCTGGAAAAATCACATCCTTTAGGGATCGATTCATGCCTTTACACATAATCCAGCTGAGTACCGCGCCTGAAAATCCAACGATACTGCCCACCACAATAAATAACGGGTGTTCCAAGGAAAACCCCATGCCCAAGGTGGCCCAACCAGAGCACGCATTCAGCAAGGAAATCACCACAGGCATGTCCGCACCCCCAATGGGTAAGACCACCACAACGCCCCATAATCCGCTGACCAACAACAGGGCAAACATGGACCACATATTTGGCCAAACCATCATGATCATACCCACCAATAGGCTAGCAATGGTGACAAAAAGTAAGGAATGACGAGGCATCAGGGACGAAAAATCTTGCTTTAACCAGCCATGTAATTTTGCACCCGCAATCAAAGATCCTGTTAACGTAATGGCCGCCATAATGCCACCGATGGCCAGCTCCCATCGGGTTTGCATAGGAATATTGGTGCTGAACAACCCATGTAATGCCACCAAAACCAACCCAAGCAGTGCCGTGGCCATGCCCACCAAAGCATGAAAAAAGGCCATCAATTGTGGCAAATGAATCATGGAAACGCTGCGGGTAATGCCCCAACCCAATCCACCACCCAGCATAATGGCCATCACCCATTCCCATTGGGCGAAAATCAGGGTATCGATAATGCTGCATGCGGCACAAGAAAAGCTGAGGGTGCTGTAAAAAATGGTTTTTTGTGATTCTTTTAACGATACCAAGCTGGCAAAGGCCATGATGCAAAACACCATGGATAATGCGGTGCTAAGGACTCTTGCCCCATCGGGCCATATCCAGTGCAGTCCCCCAAGGGTTGCGCACAAGGCCACAGTTTGGCCGATTTTAGATCCTAAAACCATGGAGAGAATCGTGGGAAAATTAGGATTTTTGGTCATCACACTGTCGCTCCTATGGATGTGGGGTTATGGATTGGTGTATCCTGAACAGAATCATGTTCGGCCAAAATTTGGTCCACCAGTTCTGCCACCGTTGGGATGAACCCCTGGGCATAAAAAGGATCTTCTGAAAAACGATAGGCATTATGACCCGCAAACAATAAATTGTGATCAATAGAAGAACCATGGGAAACGGCTTGCAGAGTCTTTTGAATGCAAAAAGAACGGGGGTCTGGTTTTTGTCCTGTACTGCCTTGGGATTGGCTCCAGTTGCTAAAGGCACAGGCGCTGAGACAGCCCATACAATCGATTTGATCCTGACGAATGTGATTGGCTTGATCCAGCGTCACAAAAATCAGGGTATTCGAGGGCGTTTTCATGCCGTAATGGAATCCTTTGCCCATCCAGGTCTGGGCCTTTTCAAAATCGTCGGCACGAACATAAACGCTGCGACCACGTTCGCCTAGTGCCAAAAATACACAGGAATCGGCTGAACTGGTTTCTGTATAGGGAATTTGTCGATCAGAACGTTCTTGTAAATTTTCTAAAAAAGCATTTTTAATGGCCGATGAATAAAATCCTGTTGGACTGAATCGATTCAAGAACACATCGCCCTGTTTTAAGGTTAACAATTTGGCCTTCCATGCCTTGGAAATGGGGCTCTCTTGGGTCAGCAAGGGGCGTGTTCCAAATTGAAACGCAATGGGCCCCAATTCTTCGTTATCAATCCAGTTGGACCAATCTTTTAACGACCATACACCGCCCGCCATAATGATGGGCGTACGGTACAGGCCAAATTCACGCATGGTTTCCCTTAACGCCAGCACCCGAGGATAGGGATCTTGGGGAACCAATGGATCTTCTGCATTGCTTAGACCGTTATGCCCGCCTGCACGCCAAGGGTCTTCGTACACCACGCCAGACAACCATTGGGCACTGTTTTTATACGACCGCTTCCACAGGGCGCTAAATGCTCTGGCCGACGACACGATGGGCACATAAAATACTTTAAAATGTTCGGCAATGTGGGCCAAGCGATAGGGCATGCCTGCCCCACAGGTAATGCCATGAATCAGGGGGTGCACCTCTTTTAAAATGCCTTCCAGTATGGTTTCAACAGCACCCATTTCCCACAATACGTTGATGTGAATGCGTCCTTTTCCCCCAGAAAGATCATGGGCAATTTTGGCCTGCGCAATGCCGCCCGCAATGGCATGATCTATAAGCTCTTGATGGCGCTTGGCCCGTGTGCGTTCGGAATATAATATGGGAACCACATTTCCATTTTCATCCGTATAATCGGCATTAACCCCTGAAAAAGTACCGACCCCGCCAGTGGCAGCCCAAGAACCCGCCGTTAATCCATTGGAAATGGAAATGCCTTTTCCACCTTCGATCAATGGGAGAACGTCTTGGCCAGATATGAAAAGAGGGGTCAAGGATGCCATGTGTAATATGTTGTCAAAGATCCCTTGCATTCTAAATGAACGGATTGATAAAAAGCAATGCAATGGATAAAAAATCCTATATTCCAAGCATCATAACGCTGCGTTTCAATCAAAAATCTTCAGTATAGGATTGCATTAAATAGGGTTTTTCAGCTATGATTAAAATGAGTCTGTAAATAAAATTGGGGGGTTTTAACCCACCACCATCCATAATTTATAAAATCAGCCAGCACCATCTTGTTAGAGGAATGACCCATGCATACTAAAAAAATTGCCATTTTTCGAGCCAGCTCTCGTCAAGAAAAACGGGTGCCGATGACACCAGCTGTGGCTAAAAAACTGATGGATCTGGGGTGGACCATTGCCTTACAATCTGGCGCGGGATCAGACAGTGGATTTTTGGACGCAGACTATGTGGGCGTTCATGTGGACGAGGATGAACGTGTCGTGGCCCATGGCGCATCGTGTGCCTTGTGTTTTGGTCCATTAACGCCCCAACAATATTCCTTTTTACCCAAAAACTGCGCGGTGATTGGCCTGTTGGGCGGTGATTACGCCCCTGATTACGCCCCTGATTATGTCCATTCTCTTCCAGCCTATAGTTTAGAGCGTCTGCCCCGAACGTCTGGGGCCCAAGTGATGGATGTGTTAACGTCCCAGAGCAGTTTATATGGATATTGGGCCGTTTTGAATGGTGCAGGCCGATTGCCCCGTGTGATGCCCATGATGATGACGCCATCGGGCCGTTTAAATCCAGCCCACGTTTTGATTTTGGGTGCTGGTGTGGCGGGTTTACAGGCCATTGCGACGGCTCAACGTTTGGGGGCGGTGGTTTCGGCCTTTGATGTGCGCGAATCGGCCAGAGGTGCGGTGGAAAGTTTGGGAGCAAAATTTTATCATTTTTCAGAGGAAACCTTGCGGGGAAAAATGGGGGATAAGGGGGGCGAAAATATGCACCATCAGCCAGAATCGTCCTCGGGCGAAGGTCAGGGCGGATACGGTCAAAGGGTGGGTGATGATACGTTGTTGGCCCAACAGGCCCTTATCGCAACATTGTTGCCAAAAACCCATTTGGTCATCGCCACAGCCATGGTTCCTGGTCAAGAACCCCCGGTTTTAATCACCCATTCTATGGTACAAACCATGCCTTCTGGATCCGTGATTATGGATTTGGCCACCGATCGCCTTGGGGCACCGTTGGGCAGTTCTGGCAATTGCGCCATCAGCCGTCGTGGTGAAGAAGTCCAGTTGTATGGTGTCACCATTGTGGGTACATCCTATGGCATGAGTCACATGGCTGTGGATGCCAGCACCATGTACGCCAACAATCTGTTCGCCTTTATTCAATATGCTTGGGATGATGCTATGGGCGGCATCAATAATGATTTGGATTGGGTCAAGCCGTTGAGATTATCGCTGGCTTGATCACCCTGTTGCATCCTTCTTCTGGCCTGGTTCGGTTTTTTACAACCCATGAACCAGGTTTTACCCTATTGGATTTGAAGAACAGGTGTAGCTTAGTTGCTCGCCGCACCATTCCAAGTTCCAGTGCCATTGCCACCCAACATGGGTGCATCCTCTTTTTCCTCATTATTGCTTTGACAGCCGCCGCCAGCAGAAACTTGGGCTGCAAAAGCCAAAGTCAGCATTGTTAGAATAAATTTCATTTTAATTGCTCCTTTTTTTATTGTCTTTGTTTTCACTTTTATTATAATTTGTTTGCATTAAAAAATCTTTACCCGCTTCTCATCCCAGAGAGAGTCGTCTTAACTTGGAGTTTGGTGCGTTTGTTAATTTTGTCGCCGCTTTGATTATTTTTGTTTCCGCTTTTACTGTTTTTGCTGTGCTTGTTACCGTTGGTTTGACTGTTGCCATTTTTAGTGCTGTGTTGGTTTTTGATGCTGTGTTGGTTTTTGATGCTGTGGTGGTTTTTGATGCTGTGGTGGTTTTTGATGCTGTGTTGGTTTTTGATGCTGTGGTGGTTTTTGCTGCGGCTTTGGTGGTTTTCACTGCTTTCGGTGCCGCTGTTGCTGTGCGTTTTGCCATTTCCAAAGGTGTGGAGGACATCATCATGGCTGTGGGAATCGGGTCGACTTGGGTGTCATACTCCATGGGCAGTTCTGTGTTTGAGAAAACATTTGTCTCTGATGTGGGTGCAAAAACATTTTGATCTATTGCAGGATCGACTTGGGTTTTATACATCATGGGTTCATTTGGAAAAACGGTCTTCTCTATTTCAGGTTTGACTTGGGTTGTATACATCATGGAATCTTCTTTGGTTGGAAAAACGGTGTTCTCCACTACGGGATCGACTTGGGTGGTATACTTCATAGGCTCTGCTGTGGTTGGAAAAACAGTGTTCTCCACTAGGGGATCGATATGGATCCTTGGCTCTGCTGTGGCATCCGACTTTGGAGACCAAGTGGCAGGATTTCCCCCCACGGTGATGGGATCGACGGCTATGGTTGCGCCCGTAAAGGAAGAGGGATCGACGGCTATGGTTGCGCCTGACTCCAAGGATTGGCACTGTGTGGCGCACACAAAGTAAAAAAGAACGGAATATTGAGATATTTTTCGCATTTGAATTGAATTTAAATTGTTATTCGCTCATTTTAAAACACTAATCATAATTTTATGTTAAAAAGCCAGGAATAGGGCAGGAATAGGGCAATATTTATTGATTTTGATTTTCGCTGTGATAGAATGATTAGAATAGATCAGAAAACAAACCATGTCATGGCAAAACTGACCATATTGCAAGAACCCGATCCCAGATTGCGCCTACCCACGGTGGACGTAGAACAATTCGATCATCACATTGGGAAACATTTGGAAAACATGTTGGAAACCATGTACGCCCATGATGGGGTGGGGTTGGCTGCGCCTCAGGTTAATTTGCGACAACGGTTGGTGGTGATGGATGTGGGTGATGGTCCCATTAAACTGGTTAATCCCACCATCATAGAGCAATCAGAGGACGTTTCAGTCACCAAGGAAGGTTGTCTGTCGGTGCCAGAATATCAAGCGCGCGTACGGCGATGTTCTGATGTGCGGGTGGGGTATTGTGACGAAACAGGGGAAAAACACGAACGCACCTTTTCTGGATTGGCGGCCACGTGCATTCAGCATGAAATCGATCATTTGCACGGCATTTTATTCATCGATCATTTGTCCTCTTTTGAACGCAGTTTGGTCCGAAAAAAGCTGCAAAAAGTTGCAAAAAATGGGTGAGCGTGATCCAGCCATGGCTCGGGTGGTATTTATGGGGTCTTGCCCCTTTGCATTATGCATTTTACAGACCTTGGTGGGGGAATTTTCCATCGTTGGTGTATTTACGGCGCCACCCAAACCAAAGGGCAGGGGGAATGTCATTCATCGAACGTGCGTCCATGATTATGCCGATTCTTTGGGCATTCCTGTATTGACCCCCAGTACCTTTCGCCATGATGATGGGGTGAATGATTTAAAGGCCCTGAATCCGGATGTGGCGGTGGTGGCGTCCTATGGATTGCTGTTGCCCCAGCGGGTTCTGGACATTCCAGCTTTGGGTTGTGTCAATGTGCACCCATCGATTTTACCCCGTTGGCGGGGCGCTTCGCCGTTGGTCCAACCCTTGTTGGCTGGCGATGACGAAACAGGGGTGGCCATTATGGTGATGGATGCTGGAATGGATACGGGGCCTGTTTTACACCAAACACGCATGCCCATACCGCCGCGCACCACCATTGCTGCCTTAACCCAAATTTTGTCCCAGCAGGGGGCAGCGGTGTTGTGTCAGGTTTTACCTCAGTATTTATCCGGTCATTTGAAACCTGTGCCTCAATCGCCAGACGGGGCCACCTATGCCCCCAAAATCACCAAAGACATGGGGCATTTGGATTGGTCGGATTCGGCCTGGAATATATTGAGGAAAATAGACGCATTACAGCCGTGGCCAGGAACGTTCGGGACAATCGGAGGGCAAACCATCGGCTTTCTGCAGGCTGATGGGGGCGATGGAACCTCTGATCTTGGGCGAACGGCGCTGGATGCATCTGTGCCCACAGGAACAATTGTGCCGTGGGGAAAATCTTGGGCCATTGTATGCGGTCAAAATACCCTGTTGATTCCCAAACAAATCCGATCAACCAATGGAAAAACCATGGATGCAGAGGCCTTTTTGCGCGGTCATCGGGATGATTTGTTCCCGTAATGGGTGTTGGTTTCAGGGAAAAGGCTTTGTGTTGGTGTAAATGGTCAGACCCCAAGATGGGGAGCATTGGCGATTTTTTGATGCAGATCCCCATGGATGAGCATGGGGAAGCGCCTTTAGGATCACTTGCGAACTGACCCAATCATTTTTTTTGAAAAAGTTTCAGTTACGACGTTTTATCTATTTATCTGAATCCCTTCCTGAATCCCTTTCACCATGTCTTTACCTGTTCTTTTTATCCTTTACCTGTTCTTTTTATCCTATTCTGTCTTTTTTTCCTCTTCTTTTTGATCCCGCTTGGGATCTTTTGTGCTGGAATTTTCTATGTAATCAAGAATGATCTCAATACTGTCAAGGATTCTTTTTTGCGTTAAAGCTAATTCTTTGGGATTGCTCTTGCTTGCAAAAAGAAGATGCTGAAGAATTTTATTTTGCTTTTTCAGTTCCTGATTACGTCTTTTTTCGTATCTAGATTCTGCTTTAAAAAAAGCTACTAATAAAGGGTTTTTTTGGGAACAACATTCTTTTATTAGTTTTTGGGTTTCATTATAGTTTTGATCATCGATTTCATTACCTTCTTTAGAATCTGGACAATATTCAGCAGTAAGTTGTCTACTTTTAGTTAGGTGTCGCTGCATTTTTTCTGGCGTAATATCAACAGAGTTTGTGTTCTTATCAGATTGTGCATTGTCAACAGAGAATACATTGTAATTAATTAGATCCCGAGCCTGCTTCATAATTGGATCAACTTCCTCTTCTTTAAATTTTTCGAATATTGGCTTAAATTCGATAATCTTTTTTACACTTTCAGTTGATGATGGCATCTCTTTGATGATATGATTAAAATCATCGAATCCAACATCATCTGGAGTTTTAATTGATTCTATGGCCATCTTAAAGTTTAGACATCTTTGTGTTTCTCTTCGCCATTCTTTTCCATAATTCATCTTTTCA
>CAXNJQ010000023.1:0-7613 GCA_964202705.1 Holosporaceae bacterium | reverse complement strand
GTGGCTGTCGATGGCGAGGGGCATCTGACGGATGCTTTGGTGGGTTGCCGTCGTTCGGGCGATTATGTTTTGGTTCCACCTGCAGAAATTGATTTTGCAGATGTTTCTCCAAAGCAAATTTTGTCTGTGGCATCGGCGTTGATTCCCTTTGTGGAAAATGACGACGCCAATCGTGCCTTGATGGGATCAAACATGCAACGCCAGGCGGTTCCGTTGATGCGGGCGCGGGCACCACTGATTGGTACGGGTATAGAAGGCCTGGTCATTCGTGATTCTGGCGTCATTGTCAGAACGCGCAGAGATGGGGTGGTCAGCCAAGTGGATGCCAGTCGCATTGTGGTTCGACCTACGGCATTTTCTGCCCAGGGGGCTGTGGTTGATATTTATAATTTGGATAAATTCAGAAAGTCCAATGCGGGAACGTGTATCCACCAAAAACCTTTGGTCAAGGTTGGGCAGTTGCTTAAAGCAGGCGACATTATTGCCGATGGTGCGGCCACAGATCGAGGAGAATTGGCCCTGGGGCACAATGCATTGGTGGCCTTTATGCCCTTTGACGGCTGTGGATTTGAAGACTCTATTGTATTGTCCCAACGCCTGGTGGACGAAGATGCCTATACATCCATTCATATCGACGAACTGGAAACTTCTGTTCGGGATATGAAACTGGGGTATGAGGAAATCACGCGGGATGTGCCCGGTGCCAGCGAAGAAGTTTTGCGTCATTTGGATGAAGCGGGTGTGGTGTATATTGGAGCCGACGTGGCGCCTGGGGATATTTTGGTCGGTAAGGTCAGTCCAAAGGCAGAGGTTCCTTTGACCCCAGAAGAAAAACTGTTGCGTGCGATTTTTTCAGACAAAGCAGCGGATATGAAAGACAGTTCGTTGCGTGTGCCTGCTGGAATGAGTGGGACTGTGGTGGATGTGCGTATCTTTTCAAGACGTGGGGTGGAACGCGATGAGCGCTCTTTGGCCATTGAACGTGAAGTTGTTGCTAAGATGGCTCAGGAAAAAGAAGTAGAGCGTCGCATTTTAGAACAAGGTTTTTCCCAAGCCATGAAAGACATATTGATGGGGCAAACCTTGGCTCAGAATTTTGATCAATGGGTGTCTGGAACCGTGATTACAGAGGAAATTTATAAAGAAATCCCTAAAACACGCAACAAGAAAATCCCCATTCAGAACAAGGATGCCCTGGCTCGTGTGGTGTCGCTGTACCAACAGCATGATGCCGCTGTGGATGAATTGGAAAAACGGTTCAAGCAAAAATGGGATAAGTTAAGCCGAGGCGATGACTTGCCCACAGGGGTTTTGAAAACCGTCAAGGTGTTTTTGGCCATCAAGCGTAAAATTCAACCAGGAGACAAGATGGCGGGTCGACACGGGAACAAGGGTGTCGTGTCCGTTATTATGCCCCAAGAAGATATGCCCTATTTGGCCGATGGAACCCCTGTTGATGTGGTGTTGAACCCATTGGGATTGCCATCGCGTATGAACGTAGGCCAAATTTTAGAAACCCATTTGGGCTGGGTTTCCTTGCAAAAAGGTAAAAAAGCAGCTGAAATCTTGCGTCAAGCGGCTCTGGCTGAAACAGGCGGAGAGCAGTTTTTACGCGATGGTCTGAAAGATTTGTACAAAAAGCCAGAGATTTCAGAGTGGATCCAGCAATTGTCCCCCGAGGCCATGTTAACCATGGTCAAGGATATTGTGGATGGTTTGCCCATGGCGACCCCTGTGTTCGAGGGGGCAAAGGTGGATGAAATAGAGCGTTTATTCAGAGAAGTTGGTGTTAATCCTTCTGGCCAAGAAGTCTTGTACGATGGTCGAACGGGCGAGCGCTTTGATCGGCCCATCACGGTGGGTGTTCTGTACATGTTGAAACTGCACCACTTGGTGGATGAAAAGATCCATGCCCGATCCATTGGCCCCTACAGTTTGGTCACCCAGCAACCTTTGGGTGGAAAATCTCAGTTTGGTGGACAGAGATTCGGAGAAATGGAGGTTTGGGCTTTGCAAGCTTATGGTGCGGCCAGAACATTGTTGGAAATGCTGACGGTAAAATCCGATGATTTGCAAGGTCGTATGGAGGTGTACAAAGCCATTATCAAGGGGCAAGAAAATTTTACATCCGATGTTCCGGAATCCTTTAATGTTTTGATTAAAGAGCTGAAAACATTGGGTATGAATATCGAATGCCGACAGCAATCACCAATGCAAGGTTAAGCGGGGCTTGTTGCGGGTGGGGGGGGTGAAAACTCTTGTCTGGGGGTGCGCTCTTTTATAGAAAAGTCATTACGATTATGAAAAAAGGGAGGTTTTTGTGTTAGATCATCATGAAAAAGAGGTTCCTAATCCTCGATTATTGTTGCCATCACCGGATTCAGTGGTTCAAAATTTTGACAGTGTGCGTATTTCGGTGGCCAGTCCCGATCAAATTCGGGCGTGGTCCTTTGGTGAGGTGAAAAAACCAGAAACCATCAATTATCGCACCTTTAAACCAGAAAGAGACGGTCTGTTTTGTTCACGTATTTTTGGTCCCATCAAGGATTATGAATGTTTGTGTGGCAAATATAAACGTATGAAGTATCGCGGCGTGGTGTGTGAGCGCTGTGGCGTCGAGGTGACTTTGGCCAAAGTCCGACGGGAACGTATGGGGCATATCGAGTTGGCATCCCCTGTGGCCCATATTTGGTTTTCACGATCCCTGCCCAGCCGTATTGGAAATTTGCTGGACATCAGTAATAAAACCCTGGATCGTATTTTGTATTTTGATGGCTATGTGGTTGTGGATGCGGGCATGAGCCCCCTGCAGCAGTGTCAAGTGTTAAGCGAAGAAGAGTATATGAGGGCCAGACAAGATTACGGACGGGATTCTTTTAGGGTCAGTTCTGGAGCAGAGGCGTTAAAAGAGCTGTTGTCTGGTTTAAATTTGGACGAATTACGTCAACAATTGCGCCAAGATTTGTCCGAAAATCCATCAGAATTGCGTCGTAAAAAAGTCATCAAGCGATTAAAATTGGTAGAGGCTTTTTTGGGATCTCAAACGCGACCAGAATGGATGATTTTGGATGTGGTTCCCGTGATGCCGCCAGATTTGCGCCCACTTGTTCCATTAGATGGTGGCCGTTTTGCCACATCTGATTTGAACGATTTGTACCGTCGTTTGATCAACCGTAATAATCGTCTGCGCAGGTTGATGGAATTGCAGGCGCCAGAAATGATTGTGCGTAATGAAAAACGAATGTTGCAAGAAATTGTGGATGCATTTTTTGACAATGGCCGCAGAGGGCGTCCCATTACAGGCAGCAACAAGAGGCCTCTGAAGTCATTATCGGATATGTTAAAGGGTAAACAGGGGCGTTTCCGTTTGAATTTGTTGGGGAAACGGGTGGATTATTCCGGTCGCTCTGTGATCGTGGTGGGACCAAAACTAAAGTTAAATCAATGTGGGTTGCCTAAAAAGATGGCGCTGGAGCTGTTTAAACCCTTTGTCTATTCCCGATTAGAGCGGTATGGTTTTGTCACAACCGTCAAGGCCGCCAAGCGTATGGTCGAACGCGAACGTCCAGAGGTCTGGGATATTCTAGAAGACGTCATCCGCGAGCGTACGGTCTTGTTGAATCGCGCGCCAACGTTGCACCGTTTAAGTATTCAGGCTTTTGAGCCCATGTTGGTCGAGGGAAAGGCCATTCAATTGCACCCGCTGGTTTGTGCAGCCTATAACGCGGACTTTGACGGGGACCAAATGGCTGTGCATGTGCCCTTGTCTTTGGAAGCACAAATCGAATCGCGTGTTTTGATGATGGCCACGAATAATATTCTCAGCCCATCCAATGGCGAGCCCGTTATTGTGCCATCAAAAGACATTGTTTTGGGTTTGTATTATCTGACCTTGTCTAGGGCTGGTGAATGTGGGGAAGGCAGAATGTTCAGCGATTTAAATGAAATTTTGTATGCCTTGCAGGAAAAAACCATTTCGTTACATTCCAAAATCATTACACGCTATGGGGATGTGGATGCCGATGGTCATACCCGTATGGTGCGATGTGAAACATCGGCTGGACGCATGATTTTGTGGGATTCCGTTCCCAGACATCCGAAAATATCCTTTGATTCGGTGAACAAGACATTTACATCCAAGGATGTGACCCAATTGGTCAGTGCCGTACACCGGTATTGTGGATCAACAAAAACAGTGGAATTTGCGGATAAACTGGTTCAAATCGGTTTTCGTCATGCCACATCAGCCGGAATTTCTTTTGGAAAAGACGATTTAATTGTGCCCGATAAAAAGGCTGAATTTGTCAAAGAAACATTGGATTCCGTCAACGAATACCAGCAGCAATATTTGGATGGTTTAATCACACCGGGTGAGCGATATAACAAAGTCACTGACGCCTGGACCAAATGTACAGAGCGGGTGGCCGAAGCCATGATGGTGGAAATTTCCAAAGATATTCCTGGCAAGCCGTTGAACTCTGTGTATATGATGGCGCACTCTGGTGCCAGAGGTTCGGCTGCTCAGATGAAACAGTTGGCCGCCATGAGAGGGTTGATCGCCCGACACGATGGAACCATCATCGAGCATCCGATTATATCGAACTTTAAAGAGGGGTTAAAAGCATTTGAATACTTTAACTCTACCCATGGTTCGCGTAAAGGTTTATCCGATACGGCGTTGAAAACAGCCAATGCGGGATATTTAACCCGTCGATTGGTGGATGTGGCCCAAGATTGTGTGATTTACAGCGATGATTGCGGTACCAAAGAAGGGGTTGTCATGCAGGCCATCATCGAAGGCGGCGGTGTGATTGCCTCTTTGGGGGATCGTATTTTGGGGCGTGTTTTGGCCGAAGATGTGGTCAAGGGAACGGATGTTTTGGTCAAGGCTGGGACATTAATTCATGAAAATGATGCCGACTATATCCAAAACGAAGGTGTGGTTAAGGTTGTGGTCCGGTCCGTATTAATGTGTCAGGCCGCCGATGGGGCATGTGCCATGTGCTATGGCCGAGACTTGGGTCGTGGAAAGTTGGTTGCGGTGGGCGAAGCTGTGGGTGTGATTGCAGCCCAATCCATTGGGGAACCGGGTACACAGTTGACATTGCGTACGTTCCACTCTGGTGGTGCATCCCAACGTGGGGCAGAAATTTCCTTTATCGAATCCATGAAGGACGGGCATGTTGATTTTCGTAATGGGTACACCATTAAGAATGGCGCAGGCCAGCAGTTGGTCATGGGGCGTAACATGGAATTGGTCTTGATTGATGCCTTGGATCAAGAGTTAGCGGTGTACAAAGTACCCTACGGTGCCGTGTTGTTGATTTCGGATAAAGATACGGTTCTGGCAGGTCAAAAATTGGCTGAATGGGATCCATACACGGTGCCGATTGTTGCAGAAAGCGATGGTACGGTGCATTATTTAGATCTGTTGGATGGCATTTCTTTGCGCGAAGTGGTGGATGAATTAACAGGCATTACCAAACAAATCGTGACCGATTGGCGCCAGGGTACGCGCAGAGAGGATTTGCGACCATCCATTGCATTGCGTGATGCATTGGGACAACCGGTTAAATTGGAAAGCGGAGGCGATGCTTGGTACGACCTGATGGTGGATACGGTGGTGTTGGTATCCGATGGAAAAGCCGTTAAAAAAGGTGACATTATTGCCCGTTTGGCCAAAGAAGTCTTTAAATCTCGCGATATTACAGGGGGTTTGCCCAGAATCGCAGAGCTGTTCGAGGCACGTCGTCCAAAAGATCCAGCCATGATTAGTGAGTGCGATGGTGTGATTGAATTTGGTAAAGATTACAAAACGCGACGCCGTTTGGTCATCATGCCAAAAGATGTTGGGGTTAAACCTGTGGAATATTTGATCAGCAAAGGGCGACATATTCTGGTTCAAGATGGTGAACATGTCAGTAAAGGAACGATTTTGGTTGATGGGAGCCCCGTACCTCATGACATCTTGAATGTTTTGGGGGTTGAAGCCATGGCGCACTATTTGATCAAAGAAATCCAAGGGGTGTATCGTTTGCAAGGTGTGCGCATCAATGACAAGCACATCGAGGTGATTTTACGCCAGATGTTGCGCAAAGTTGAAATCGTGGATCCGGGTGAAACCTTGTTCCTAGAAGGCGATCAAGTATCGGTCGAAGAGCTGTGGGCCGCGAATAAAGAAGTGATTGTTCCCGCACGATCCATGCGTGTGTTGCAGGGGATTACAAAGGCTTCGTTGAAGACGGAATCCTTTATTTCCGCGGCATCGTTCCAAGAAACCACGCGGGTATTGATCGAAGCCGCCATTCAGGGTAAAGAAGACCACTTGATTGGATTAAAGGAAAACGTCATTGCGGGACGATTGATTCCTGCAGGTACGGGTGTCATTTTTGGCCAGTTAAAGCGTCAGGCCCGTGAACGGGATTTGGCTATTTTGAATAAAGCCAGGGCTTAAACTGAGCTGGGCTGTAGAAGAGGGGGCGGTCGTTTCGGTCTCCTCCTTCTGTTTTCTGGGAGGAAAGCTGGGTTGTAGGGGGGGCCGTTTCGGCGTTCTCTTGTCTTTTGATTAGTGGCATAGCGTAAAGAGGTGCACAATTTTCCTTTCTTAGCCGTTTTGTCAATACAGGCAAATTCATCCTGCAAGGGGAGAGCCTGTTTCATCTTTCTGTTTTCTGGGAGGAAAGCTGAGTTGTAGGGGGGGCCGTTTCGGCGTTCTCTTGGTCCCCCGTGGTTTTACACCCCCCCGTGTGATTAGGAATAAAATCGGCTATTCCAGTTCAACGTAAATTTGCTTCAAGCTTTTTTGAACCTCTTTGTCTTTTTAACCCAGAATAGCCTCTTCTATTGGCTTTATAATGCGATCTAAATGCTTTTCCCAGTCGGGATTTTTGGATTTCAATTCTTTGATTGTTTTCAGCAAGCCATTCACTTGTACCTTTGTTTTACCATCCAGTTTTTCCAAATCTGTGTTGTTGGACACTGTATCTAGCAATAAAGCCTCTTCTATTGATTTTATAATGCGATGTGAATTATTTTTCCATTTTGGATTTTTCGATTTGAATTCTTTGATTTGTTTCAGAATGTAATTCAATTGTGCCTTTGTTTTACCACTAAGCATGCCGTCTTCTCTTTCTGAATATTCCGAATCTGTGTTTGAATATTCCGAATCTATGTTTTTGTGTTTATTTAAATCCATTTTTTCTAATTCTAAACGTCCAATTTTTTGATCTCTGCTGTCAGAAATGATCAGTGTGTTGCCAGATATTTTGTATTTAATTTCAACTTCTTTTTTGTTGTTGTGAATATATTTGTACTTTGACATCGCCTCCTGTGCCGTTGGTTTGTCCGTGTATTTTCCGTGCAAGTATCGGTCGGACTGACCAGGGTGTTTTGTGGTGGCGTATACACCTCCAATATATTTGGCAGCCGGATTCAAATCTGGTTTATTGTATCCAGCCAGCCTTTGGGCAAAAAAGTCTTCGACAATACGAAAAGAATGGTCATTCTTGGCAATAAAATGTTGCCACTTGTCACGTTTCAGTTGTATAAAATATTTCAGGTCTGTATGTTGGTTGGGCAGAACTTTCCACACATTGGCATCTTTAAAATGCTTG
>CAXNJQ010000022.1:0-7711 GCA_964202705.1 Holosporaceae bacterium | reverse complement strand
AAAACCCGCCACAGTCCCCGAATATTCTGCCACAAATAGGCTTTCGCCCTCTGTTTGTTGATAAAAATCATGCATTTCCCCAGCCTCTGGCCAAGGGAATCTGCGTTTTTCTGCCCACCAAATTCGGGCACACAGGGGGATGTCTTGGGAACAGGTATCCCGAATGGTGTAAAGGCGTTGCTTGGTCATGA
The DNA here is from genome assembly GCA_964202705.1 of Holosporaceae bacterium. Taxonomy (GTDB): domain Bacteria; phylum Pseudomonadota; class Alphaproteobacteria; order Holosporales; family Holosporaceae. The sequence goes on along the minus strand of CAXNJQ010000022.1, from coordinate 7,520 downwards.
ATCAATCTCCTTTATAGGGTTGGGTGCTTCCGGGGCCAGATGGCCAGACCCATTGGCAGTCTTGAGGCCAGACTGCTAATGATTTCACAGCCCATTGGCAGTGTTAAGGCTAGATTGCTAACGATTTCACAGCCCATTGGCAGTGTTTTCCATCGACTGCTAACGATCTCATGCCCTATTGGCACTCTTGATTCCAGACTGCTAACGATTTCACAGTCCATTGGCAGTGTTTTCCATCGACTGCTAACGATCTTATGCCTTATTGGCACTCTTGAGGCCAGACTGCTAATGATTTCACAGTCCATTGGCAGTGTTTTCCATCGACTGCTAACGATCTTATGCCCCATTGGCACTCTCGGGTTTAGATTGCCAAAACCATTGGCACTTATCCGTCTAGATTGCCAACAGGCGCTTCTGATGCCTTTTTAAGGCGATTAAGGTGTTTGCTGTTGGCACGCAATGGGATGGTTTTTTGTTCTGCACGCGACAGAGCCAAGGTTTCAGATTCAACGGATTTTGTAATGACGCTGCCCGCCCCAATGGTGGCATTTTTCCCCACATAAATGGGCGCAATAAAGGTGGAATGAGAGCCGACAAACACACCGTCATCCAACTGGGTGATTTTCTTGGAATGCCCATCGTAATTGCATGTAATGACTCCGGCCCCGATATTAACGTGATCTCCAACAACCGCATCACCAATATAACTGAGATGTTTGGCCTGGCTGTATTGCCCAAAGGTGGCATTTTTCGTTTCCACAAAATTACCAATCTGACCAAAGGGCCCCAAAACTGTGCCTGCCCTGATGCGCGCAAAGGGCCCAACCGATGCGTCATGCTGAATACAGCAGTGTTCCAACACAGATCCAGAGTAAATGGTGACATCCGATTCCAACACCACACCGGGCCCAAAACAGACCATGGGGTGCACAATTACGCCAGGTGCAAACACCGTATCATAGGATAAGAATGTGGTTTCGGGGGAAATCAAATAGGCCCCCTGATCAAAGGCCTTGGCACGCAAGCGCTCTTGCATGGCTTTTTCCGCCTGCATCAATTCTTGTCTGGTGTTGACGCCACGAAAATGCTCCCATGGCCCTTGGCAATAGGTGGCATTGTGTGCCAAGCGCACCAAATCTGTTAAATACAGTTCCCCCGTTACGGGGCTGGGCACCAGTTGGGGGATGGCTTTTTGTGCAAAGGCTCCATCCATACACATAATGCCGGTATGGCATAAATCAATGGATTTTTCAGCATCCGTGGCATCTTTGCTCTCGACAATGCGGATCAAGCGGTCATTTTGAACACACAATCGGCCATATCCATCGGCACAAGGGGGACGCATTCCAATGACGCTTAGCTCTGCATCACGGCTGATGGCCAGCAAAGCAGACAGATCAGAGCGCGCAAGTAAAGGCATGTCTCCCAACAAAACAAGGATCTTTTTTGATGCCATATGGGGGTCTTTGTCCATGATTTCATCAAGGGCCAAGGCAAAGGCGTGCCCTGTGCCTTTGGGATCTTCTTGCACAACTGTGTGCACATTTTCTGCAGCCAATACCTTGCTTAGTTCCAGAGAAGCCACCACGTATACAGAATTTTTTGCATAGGCATGGGCAATATCCAACATACCGCACACCATGGGTCTGCCTGCAACCGGAAAGAGTACCTTAGAAGTTTTTAACCCCATACGCGATGATTTTCCAGCGGCCAGAATGACAACAATGATGTCTTTTGAAAATGGGCTCACAGCGCAGTCTTTTCATGATTTTAACGTCTATTTTACGTCTATTTTTCTTAAAAAACCATGGTTTTGTGGCCTTTTTTGCGTCATGGTCCATGGCATAAAAGTTATCCACATTTTGTCCACACCCCCTGTGGATAACTATGTGGATAACTTTTGAACCTGTGGATAACTATGTGGATAACCCTGTGGATAACCTGTGGATAACTTTTGACTTATCCACACCGCTAGGGGGGGCTGTGGATAAAATGTGGATAACTTTACCCCCCCCTGTGGATAACTTTTTCCATACTGGGTAAGACTTTTTCGACCTTTTTTCAAAGTTATCCACAGATTTTATCCACTACAACTATTAACAACTCCTTATAGTTATATTATGATGGGCTTTACGGAATCAAAACGAAGTGACATGAGCAAGCATGTGCATCCTGACCACACCCAAAATACGTTTGGGTTGATGAATGGAAAACGTGGGATTATTTTAGGCGTCGCCAACAACCATTCCCTGGCCTGGGGAATTGCGGAACATTTATCCAAAAATGGGGCAGAAATTGCCTTTACGTACCCCTCTGAAATCATGAAAAAACGGGTGGAACCCTTGGCAAAATCCATTGGTTCAGATTTGATTTTTCCCTGTGATGTCAGCCAAGAAGGCGATGTCGAACGCACCTTCCAAGCGTTACAAAAGCATTGGCCAACGATTGATTTTGTGGTGCACTCTATTTCCTTTTCCGATAAAAACGAATTGCGTGGGGATTTCCTGGATTTATCCCGGGAAAACTTTCTGAATACCATGTTGGTTTCTTGTTATTCCTTTATTGATGTGGCCAAACATGCCAAGCCCATGATGGGTCCAGGCGCCAGCATGGTCACCTTGAGTTATTATGGTGCGGAAAAAGTGATCCCCCACTATAACGCCATGGCGCTGGCCAAATCGGCGCTGGAAACATCCGTGCAATATGCCGCAGAGGATTTAGGAAAAAAGGGCATCAGAGTCAATACCCTGTCCTGTGGTCCCATCAAAACCTTGGCCGCATCCGGCATCGGTGATTTTCATTACATCCTGCAGTGGAGCCAAAGCAATGCCCCATTACGACGCAGCATAACCCTGGATGATGTGGGAAAATCGGCCCTGTATATCCTCAGCGATTTATCCAGTGGTGTAACGGGTGAAACCCTGCATGTGGATGCGGGATATCATGTCGTTGGCATGAAGGCAAAGGATGCCAAGGACATCGTTCTGGCGCCAAAGGATGGGGCAGAAACTGTGACAAGAGCGTAATCTGTTATGAGGCTGTCTTTGCCTGGGTTCATAGGCGCATTAGAGCAAAAAAGTGGGTCAGCCTATGTTCTGTACGGATCAAACAGCCTTTTAATCCAAGGGGTTTTGCAAGAGATTAATGCCAGTTTTTCCCATGCATCCATCGGCATCAACGATCTTGGGGCCTATGCCAACGATTTGGATACGCCTTTGTTGTTTGGACGCAAGCCCTATGTGGTTCATGCAGAGGGAGCCATTCAATGGCCCAAGGTTGGCCCTATATTGCGCGCCTGGCCACGAAACCATGCTGTTGTGCTGAATGGGCCATCTATTCCATTACCATGGTCCAAGAGCCCAGAAATCGCGATTCTGCCCTGTTACGATTTTACGCTGGACGATTCTAAATTTATGGTGGCTCGGGCTGCTCAGCGTGAAAATATCCAGTTAAATGGCCAGACCTTGCGCCTATGTGCGGAATTAACCCAATCGGGACAATGGCACAGCGTGATGTCCGTGTTATCGTTGGCGGCGTTACAAGATGGCACGCTTAACATGGATGATGTGGGTGATTTGTTTCCCCACCCTTGGGATGAGACCGCGTTGGTCATTTTGGATGCGGGGCGTTCAGCCTGTTGGAGCGGCCAAATTTCTGACCCCATACCCATGATTCGCACATGGCAACGCCTGATGGTGCAATTGCTGCAATACCAGCATTTTTTAGCCCAGATGGGTTCGGAAAAAGCCATGGATGCCGTACGGCCCAGCGTCTTTTTTAAGCACAAAATCCCCTTGATCAAAGCATCTGCGGCCTGGTCAAAAACCCGCATTATTCGATGCTTGAGTCAATTGATGGTGGGTGAAATGGCCATAAAGAAAAACCAGACCCCCATTGCCACATTATTGGATCGCTTGATGCGGTTGTGTTGATTCTGGATCAAAGGTGGCATCAATGGCGATATCGCTGATGACACGCCGCACGGACATGGATTCGGCATGACCCAGGACGTTATTCTTTTCAGATTCAGAACGGGCCGTTCCCAAAATATACAGAATTTTGTGCGATGCCGTAATGTGATAATTTTGCGATGAAATGCGTGCATCAAAAAACAAGTGCGATTGTAACGATTGGCTGAGATAGGTATCATGAACGGCATTTTCTGAACCAGACCCCACCATCAAATGGTCGGCCAAATGTTGAATGTCTGAAAATGAACCCAAGATTTGTAACACATTTTGACGATCATGGTCCGTTTTAACATACCCCACCAGCATGACGCGACCTTTTTGAATCAACAGCGTCAAGGATCCAGAATATTTTCCAGACAGGGCCTTGATGATTTTGGCCCGCAAAATGGTGTCTTTGAAAAATCCAGAAACCCCTCGTTTTTGGATGGGGCTGGAAAACAGAGACAGGCTCTGACATCCTGTCATGGGTAAAACGCCGATAAGAAGAACAAAATTCAGAAAAAGAGAGTACAAATTCATGGTTTTTTCGGGTGTGATGAATGAAAGGATAACTTAAAAATGTTGACCCATGGGTTGTCATAAAAATAAAGGCCACACGACAGAATGGATCGTCTAAAAAAATGAATTATTTCTTTAAATGCCAGGACAAACATGATGACGCCCCTATAACGCAAATGATACCACAAATCAGCCAAAAAGAAGGTGTTTCTTGTAAAAAAAACCATCCTAATATGCCGGATAAAACCAGACGAATTACGCCGAGCGGCAACAAGGCAATGACATCAGCCCGAGCCATGGCCAGATGGGAACACATGTGGGCACCAGCAGCCAACACCCCCAGCGCGGTAAACTGTAACCATTGGTCAAAGGATGGCATAACCCATTGGTCATAATTCTTGAAAAACCCAATGCCCAGCCAGCCCAGTCCCGTCATCAGCATCAAGGATCGCGTTAAAATCAAAGGCGGCGTGTGGGACAACAGGGATTTACTGATCAAATTGATTGCCGCAAATAAAACCATGGTCAACAAGGGAACCAATGCCCAAGGATCCAGACTCAGACCTTGGACGTTGCCCCCAAAACTGATCAAAGTTCCCCCTAAAAAAGCCAGTAAAACCGCCAAAATTCTGCCAAATGTCAACCGTTCTTTTAAGAAAAATCGTGCACCAAGAATGGTAACAAAGGGGCTGAGAAACCCCATGGATACGCTTTGCAGTAAGGGTAATTTTTGCACACTAATCACCCACAGCCAGCTGCCAAACAGGGCCAATGCCGCCCTGATCCAATACAGCGGGTTTTTCCAATAGGACTTCTCTGCAGGATTAGATCCGGTCAAGCTGTTTTGGGGTACGCGATGGGGCGAGGATTCTGTTTTCACAGAAATAGACCACAACAGGATGGCCGCCAATAAACTCTCGAAACAGGTGATTTGTGAGGCCGGCAAAGGAATGGTTTTCAACAGTAAATTAATCAGAGCAAAACACACACACGATGCTATTTTATACAAACCGCTGGATAGGGTTAAATCCATCACAAAGAAAATGCCAAAAAAAAGATCTTTTATCCATAACAAAAAATTCCCAGCCTGCGCAAGATGCTCTGGATTTTTGTTAAAATTTTATTGATCACCTTTCATAATCCAATTAATTTTTCGCAAATAGTAATAAAAACATTGAAACTGCATGGTTTGTTTTTTATTTATTATGACTTTTCTTTGAAAGAGGGTGCCGCTTTTAATAATTTTGAAAATAAGATAAAATTTAAAATGTTGTGGGTACAAGGTAAAGCATGTCACCAGGGGAACGCATCCGCATGTTGCGGATTATTTTGGGCATTTCAAGGGAAGATTTTTGTAAAAAATATGGCATTAATTTCAATACGTTGACGTCCATTGAACTGGACCGTTTGAAAATTTCGGCAAAACAGTTGGGAAAGATTATTGATGCCTTTGTCAAAGAAGGGCTGTACATCGGAGCACTTTGGATTATGGAAGCCAAAGGTACGCCTCCGACACGCATGTTGCCGGCCAATGCAGAATCAAAAGAAGATTTCTTAGAAAAATGGGCGCGATTTTTTGAAGACAATGGAAATACGGTTATTCACCAAATCAAGAGCGATCACATGGAGCCATTTTATTCCCGTGATGACTTGGTCGGTGGCGCGTGGAATTCCGCCCCGCACACTCTGTTGGGAAAACGATGCATTGTGCAGCACAGCCAACATGTTCATATGGGCGTTTTATTCCACCACAAGGATGTTTTTTCCGTCATTCCATCGAACCCCCAAAGCCACCACGCCAATGTTTTGTTTCCCATAGCCAGTGTGCGTATTGCAGAGGTTTTGTGGCATATCCGAAAACAGTCCTATCAAATTCCAGAAATTTCTACCTTTAGCATGTTTGTGTAATGTGTTTTAAAAAAAGACAAAAGCCGTTGACTTTTACTGACGTAAAATCTTATGATGGCGGATAATAAATGCGTATTTTTGATATAACATGGCCACTTTGATGAACGATAAAAGGACCCAATCCGTTTATTCCCATACAACCGTTTCCGAAATAAAACACACATTTGGTACGGTTTTTGCCTGTATTTTTGCCCTTGTTTCGGCTGGATGTACGGCAGAATCCACAGGACAATTGCTGGGCGGTTCGGTCGGAGCGTTGGTTGGATCGCAAATTGGGGGTGGAAAGGGGAATGTCATTGCCACGGTCATTGGTGGTGTTGCCGGTGTGGCGCTGGGGGGTATGTTGGGTAAAAGGTTTGATGAAAAGGCCAAGAAAAAGGCAGAGCTGGCCGCGCAACAGGCCGCAAACACTGGTCAAGGCACCAGTTGGTGTGCATCGGGGGCCAGTGGAACATGGAATCCTGGGCCCATCCAATACGGACCACAACACCAGTGCTATCGTCAATTAACCTGTTTGGCCACGGATCCCGATGGAAAACCCGTTACCTTAAAAGTAAACGCGGTTAAAGGGTCAGACGGTCATTGGCATATCCCCCAATAAACAGGGTACATAGGGCCTACGGGCCCATACACAGCACCGTAAAGACCACACCCGTGGCTGAACGGCGAGAATGATGGGGGAGGTGCCCCCTTTGCTGTACAGCCCATTGGTTTTATGGGCTTTTTTCATTTATAATTTATAAAAAAGTGTTGATTTTGTGAAAAAACAGCCCGTCTCTTTGAGCTTATTTGGATCCTTTTTAAAAGCCCACGTTTTTTCTGGTCCACGTTGGGTTGCGATTCTGGGTGGCATCAGCATGATTATGGCGGCCCTGTCCACAGCGGCATTAACCCAGTGGGTCAAACCCGTGATCGATGATATTTTTATTGGACATCAAGCCGACCGTTTACTCGTCATCAGTTTTGGGGTTTTTTTCATCTTTTTCCTGCGTGGTGCATCCGAGTACATCAGCCAGCGCTGTACGGATTTTATGGGAGAGCGGTTAACACGATCCTTGCAAGCGAAGGTTTTTTCCCATGTGGTGGCCATGAATATTGACTTTTTTCGTACCCATCATGAAGGGGTGATGATGTCCTTATTGA
>CAXNJQ010000021.1:0-8051 GCA_964202705.1 Holosporaceae bacterium | reverse complement strand
TTCTATTTTGAGCCATCTGAATCCTTTAGACTACTCTGTAACAACTCCTCTTATAAAATCAACAGCATAATTCAGAAGATAAAACGGCAATAGTTTTTGAAAATTCTGGTTTAAGGTTTTTGATCTAAGTCTGATTGAAAAAAACAGCGTAAAGATTTTGAATTCTGTCCACAAGATTGCCTCTGAAACAAACACCTTGAAACAGAATGGCAGTTTTTGCTTTTTTAGAATATTGCAAATAGGATAGAATTCATTACAGCATGAAATGATCTGATGGATGTTTTTAAATATTAAGATCCTAAAAACAACATTAAAAACCCTAGAATCAAATATAAAACATGATGATTGCGAGGCGATCGTTGGGGTTTTTGAAATTGATCTTCAAGTATAGTCTCTGAAATACCACACGATTGAGCTGTAGGGTTTTTAATCTGACAAATCACAGAATATAGCTATAGATCAGAGAGTAAAAACAGCAAGTAAATAGCGGGAGGATTATTTGTGAAAGATTCCCCTGCCTTTATACAGCACTCTATTTTTGTGAATTGGGCCGATTCCAGTGAATCATAAATGATGATCGGGTTTTATACTTTTTCCCTAAAAACCTATTTCAGATGCTCTTTTCTAAAAAGATGCTTTTTCAAATTGTGAATTCCAAGTGTTTGTAATGGCTAAACTCCGAAAATTTTTCATCCTTACTTTAATTGTGATTTGAAAACAGAGGATCCCCAATGGCCCGTATTTAACTCCAAATCAAGCTAGGAAGCCCCATTCAGAATGCAGTATTGGGATTTTACCTGCTAGAAGGGGTTCTGAATTTAGGGATTGATGCGAATGGGGGTGATCGCTTGAAATGATACACATATAATGTCAAGCAATCACACGACAAGTTACTTTTTTACAGTTTTTGGAATAAATGGTATCAATAAAAAGGCAAGACTGATAATCGCGGCAATACAAATAAACGCAGGCTCCATTCTTTGATAATGTCTAATAATTGGTGCAACAATCACAACGTTACTGAAAACAATGGACAGGCCTGATGTAAAAAAGAAGATACCAAACCCAGTTCCGTAGAGGTTGCTGGGCATTTTTGTCGATAACCAACCCATCAATGATCCGTGAACGGCGTACTGTAATCCATAAAATATGGTTCCAAAATACATGTATTCAGGGGAAGATCCTTGGGCAAAAATAGCCAGCGCTGCGATCATGCAAAGAAAACCAATGCTGATGACAATACGTCGATCAATGCGATCGGATAAAATACCTAAAGGATAAGAGAACAAAGTACAGGATAAACATTGAAAAAGTTGAAAAACAGCATTAGATAAAATGCGATTGGTTTTTAAATCTTCACCGAAAAAGAAAGCCCCAGAATCCCTGAAGCGTGCCATTAGGTGTGTTCCGCTAAATAACCCCAATTTGAACAAGCATATAATGCCAATGGTCGCCCAAAATGTCATGGAAAATTGCTTGATTTCGGAAAAAACAAGACCCCATTCTTCTCGAAGTGAACTGGATCTGGTCTTTATTTTCTCTATTTTTGGATCCTTAATGCCGAAAAACAAAATAAAAGCACTTAAAAGTGCGCAATATCCAGAAATCCATAATAATTTTGTCACGTCAAAAGAGGCGTTACCTTTGGCCAGATACATAATCAATACACCGCCCGCCAAAGAACCCCCCATGCTCCACGTTTTATTCAAGCTATAGGCTCGGCCAATCATGGATGGAGGCGAAACATCGCTGATAAAGGCTTCTCTGGGGCTGGCTTGCAATCCATTGCCAACTTTTTCAAAAATCCTGCCGATAATGACCTGTTCGATTATTGTTGATGGAGCAAGTAAAAATCGAGACACAGCGGAAATACCGTATCCCCACATCAAGAATAATTTTCGTCTTCCAATAAAATCGCTGAAAATTCCCGTAACCGATCGCACAATCAGCGCCAATCCTTCTACGGTTCCTTCGAGTATTCCGGCTTGCAAATCGGTGCTCCCAAACCGTTGCATCATAAAAATAGGCGTTATTGAAAAAGCAATAACAGAGGATACATTTAGAAAAAAGGCAGCAACGCTGAGACACCACAAGGAAGAAGGCAACCCTAAAATCGTTCCAGGTGTTTTGCCCTCGGACAATGTTTTTGTAATCATATTAAAAAATCCTTTGTAGAAAAGAAATCATTTGTTGGAGTGGGTAGAATATCCCTTTTAGACCGATCTGAATCAATGCTAAAAATGGACATAAAAGAGGTAAGCAATGAAAAAGTGCTTGGATTGAACAGATTGGTATTCAAAATCTGTAAAACAGAGAAAATCGAATTTTTGCTGACAAAAAGAGTGCGCAAAAATAGATTAAAAACAAAAAGACTCTGAATCAGGAGCGCCTTCGTCATCACGGATGATCTGGAGTTAAGAGAACTTCAGACCTCGGATTGGCCGAAATGCCTAAAAATGATCGGACAGATTCCAAGCCGCGTTTTTCTTTGGCACTGACAGCAATCCAGGGAACTTTTTGAAATTGACTAGCAAAGTCTGATGTACGTTGGTTTAACAGCGAAACACTGATGGCATCAATTTTTGTAAAAATAACCTCGTAACGACGCCCTAATTTTTGTAAAAATGACAAGGCCTCTAAGTCCGCTGGCTGTAAAACATGGCGACTGTCGATAAGGATGAAAATTTTCCATAATGGTGCCCGCGTTGTCAAATACTCTGGAACCAAATAACTCCAGCGTTTTTGCATGTTATGGGGGACTTTTGCATACCCATAACCAGGCAAATCCACCAACCGTATCCCAGAAGGGCAATGATAAAAATTCAAAGTTTGGGTACACCCTGGGGTTTTTGATACCCTTGCCAATGATTTTGCCCCCATAACCGCATTTAAAACGGATGACTTCCCCACATTAGATCTGCCCCAAAATGCCACTTCTGGGTGTAAAGCAGGAGGAAATGCTCTGGGATGGGGTGCACTGGTTAAAAAAATACATGATTTTTGTTTCATCATATCCCCTCTAAACACAAAAGAGATGCGTCGGCCACAGTCGGCCAAGACATCTCTTTTCTTTTATCTGATTTTTTACTAAAACAAGCCGGATTGCAACAAAATCTTTGAATTTGTCTCATTCATTATACCGATTGATGATACCTCATCATGAACCATTGTTGCGCCATCGTCAAGAAGTTGCTCCACGTCCAATAAATCACCAAGCCCACAGGAAAACTTGCCATCATATAGGTAAAAACCACAGGCATGACATAGGTCAACATGATTTTTTGCTGAGTATCCGTAATGCTGGACGAATTCATCATCTGTTGCACCACCATGGTTACACCCATTAAAATGGGCCAAATCCCGATATGCAACCACGCAGGTACAATCCATGGAAACAACCCAAACCCGGAAAACAGAGAAGTGGGATCAGGGGCAGACAAATCAGTGATCATCCCTAAAAACGAGGCATGGCGCATTTCAATAGAAATAAACAGCACTTTGTACAGCGAAAATAAGATTGGAATCTGCACCAACATGGGTAAGCACCCTGAAACAGGGTTAATCTTTTCTCGTTTATACAAATCAACCATGGCTTGATTAAGGCGCATTTTATCATCGGCAAAACGTGTTTTTAGGGCCTGAATTTGCGGTTGCAACAGGCGCATGCGTGACATCGAACGAAAGGATCGCGCAGAGAGGGGGAAAAGCACAATTTTGATGGCAATGGTCATGATCAAAATGGACAGCACAAAATTTCCCACCAGCTGTTGTAATGATGACAACAGGAAAAACATGGGTTTTGTGATAAAGTAAAACCACCCAAAATCAACGGCCATATCGAAATGATCAATATTCAGCTTTTTCTCATACTCTTCTAGCAACGAAACTTTTTTTGGACCCAAAAAGAGATGCCAGTTTCCGTACGTGCGAGACTGGCCTGGCTCAAGGGTTGGCAAGGATGGTGCGTCGCTTGTTTTTACCCAGCTGTTTTCTCTGACTTCTACTTTGTAAACGTCTGATTGATTGGGACTTGCCCCCTCTGCGACAAAGCGACCATCGGCATGATTGCTGGGAATGATGGCGGCCAACCAATACTTATCAGTAATGCCTAACCAGCCTTTACCACCTTGTTTTCCCTCTTGAATGGATCCAGAGTAAGGCATCCAAGGGCCTTGGCCACTTTTTAGTAAATCTTTATAGGTTTTTTCTTGTAATTTTCCATCCACCATACCAACGGCCCCTTCGTGCAGCATCATAGAACTAGAATGTTTTCCATATCCTTTATACCCAGAAGTTTGTACAGGATCTTGTCGGATCAATGCAGACAACGGAGTACCGGGATCAACAGATTCATTGCTGTTGTTTTCCACCCGCTGTGCAAAGGTGATTAAATACTGATCATCTAGCGATAGGTCTATAAAAAAGGACTGACCCTTTTGGTTTGTCCACGACAATGTTACCCCTTGATCGGGCGTTAATTTGGGATGACTCGCCGTCCATATGGTTTCTGAATCAGGTAAATCCGTCTGCTGTCCTGCCGTTTTTGTCCAGCCCAAACACGCCCCATAGCCTGTTCCATTTTGTGACAATATTTCTACAGGTGGACTGTTAGGTTCGGTTGTTTGTTTGTAATCTTTTAACTGACACTGGCGAATAATTGCCCCTTTTAAGTCCACAGATCCAGATATTTTCTGGTTTTCAAAGGACACCATTGTCCCAGAAGGGGGGGCAGAGATCCCTTTGGAAAAATCCGATAGGTCATCAGAGCGATTTGGGGCGATGACTTGGGATGAAGCAACGGAATTGACCGCACTTTTTGATGGATCGGGTTTTAACCACAGATCCATACCCAACCACGCCACAGTGCAGGCCAATAAAACAATAAGGAGATTTTTCTTATCTTGCATAATATATTAACTCGATGAAAAAAGAGAGGAAGGAACAGGATCATATCCCCATGATCCCCACGGGTTACAGCGGATGATGCGCCATACTATTAAAATAGTGGCTGGCATAAGGCCATATTGGCGAAAAGCGTCGATGGCATAAACAGAGCAAGTCGGATAAAATCGGCACGAACCAAACATGGAAGGGCGCAGAATGGCCTGATACACCATGATGCTGGCGATGAATACAAAGCGCAAAACCATGTGAAGAAAGTGGCTGATCTTGGATGTAGAAGCCCGGCCGAGGGGGTTTGATGCCCAAGGCCAATTCCCTGTTGCCTCTTTGATGCCAACATCATCCAACATTCCCCCATCGGCGTGCACGGATACCCCATGTTCAGCCGTCGCGATATGGCGTTGAGAAATGGACCCATCGGCGGACGATGTCTCAGAGCACCCAGAGCAACCCAAGGCAGATGGCCCACCAGAGCAGCACGCAGACTGGAACAAATCAAGCCTACCCCTGTTAAAGGCGTTTTGTGTCTTATATGCGGCACGCAGTCCCAACCTTAAAAGAGACAATGCCCCTAAAATCATAGCGATTCCACGAAAAGATGTGTTTGAAATGCAGCCAAATATACCACTGAATACGGTGTTCATAAAATGACCCATATCACCCACCATGGTCCACAAAATATCAAACCTAACCATAGATTTTTAATACACCTTTTAGATGATGGCACACCGCACAAAAAGGGAGTTCTGCCACTTTTGCCGATCGAACAACGACGATATAGACTTGGGAGAGCGCAAGGACTTTGGATTGATGTAAAACCCTAAATGCAGCACGCAACCGTCGTTTAATACGATTGCGCAACACTGCACTGCCCAGTTTTCTCTTGACAACAATTCCGTACTGCAAACATAAATCAAAATCCAAGCCCGTTGTTTTGGATGAAATATTTTCAGAAAGCGCAATGGTTCGCGCTGTAAAGAAATCATTCGTCAAATAGCGGGCTTTTTTGCTCCATGCAGGATGACCTTGGCAAAGGGATCTGGCAGGATGTAATGTCACAGGAAAACTTACGCAGAAAGACGTTGACGACCCTTACGACGTCTGTTGGCTAGAACTCTGCGTCCACCCACTGTGGCGCTTCGTGCTCTAAATCCATGGCGACGTTTGCGCACCAGGCGACTGGGTTGGTATGTTCGTTTCATACTAAACTCTTTGATTCCAATTTTAACAGCTTAGGCATTTTTTACGCTTATGTAAAGACTTGACTGGGTGGCGAAACCAAGATTGAACAGAACGGGTGAGTAAATAGGTAATGTAAACTGTCGGAGTGGCGGGATTTGAACCCACGGCCCCCACACCCCCAGCGTGGTGCGCTACCAGGCTGCGCTACACTCCGTTTACACACCTAAACATTATCGCACATTAAACGGCCTGTCAAATGGCCCAACAGTGCAGACATCGCTATGTGGCCTTTTCTTTCATTTTTTGATTATAATAAAGAAAGATCGGGCCTGTTTTACGCCTATTTTTAAACCCATTTTGAGGATTTTTTTCCATGCGCGTTCCAGAACTAAAAGAATGGTTACAGAAATACAACCTACAGCCCACAAAATCTTTTGGACAGCATTTTTTGTGCCACGAACCCACATTACAGAAAATTTCAGACTGTGTAGAGGGAAAAAACGTTTTGGAAATTGGACCAGGTCCAGGATGTTTGACGGAATATTTGATCCAAAACCCTGAACGCAACGTAACGGTTATCGAAAAAGACCCCAAATTTCATGATCTGATCCATGCCCGCTTTCCCAAGGTGCATTGGATAGAGATGGATGCGTTACAGTTGAATTGGGCCGATTATGCTGGTTTTTTTGTGGCCAGCAATTTGCCGTACAATGTCAGCGTTCCTTTGATGTTGCACTATACAGAGCATGCAAGTCTGTTTCCTGGCGCCATTTTTATGATGCAAAAAGAGGTGGCAGAGCGTGTAAATGCCCAGATCCGCACCAAAGATTACGGACGCCTGTCTGTGATGATGCAAACCTATCTTGATATTTCTTGGGTGACGGATGTTCCCCCCAGTGCCTTTTGGCCAAAACCATCTATTGATTCTACAATTTTGTTGATGAGGCCTAAAAATCCGTGGCCTGTTGTGCCCTTTAAAAAGCTCTCGTCTCTGGTGGCACGTGGTTTTTTCAGTCGCAGAAAAATGCTGCACCACAATATTCAATTGTCTGCAGATGTGTGGGGGGCAAGTGGCATCGATTCTCGTCGCAGGGCCGAAACATTGACGCACCAAGAATTTACGCACTTGCTGAAAACCATTGCAGAACATGGGCAAAAAGACAAGGAGGTCCTTGATGTGGAGTCGCGTTAAAAACAACTTGAAAGGTGTGTTATCCCGTACAGCTGGCGGTGTGCAAAAAGGGTGGGCCAGCCTGTTCCAAGCCCAATCATGGCAAGATGTGGATTGGAATACCCTGGAAGAAACCCTGTTGTTGGCCGATGTGGGAATGGATGCAACTGAAAAGCTGTTGGATGCGGTCAAGTCCTATAAAGGCGATATGGGGCCAGGTATTCGCGCCCATTTAATTCAGCATACCACCACGGTGATGAAACCCTTTGAGGGAACGCTGCACCCTAGTCCTGTGGTGCTGTTTGTTGGGGTCAATGGTTCGGGTAAAACCACAACGTTGGGAAAATTGGCGGCATTGTGGGGCGATCAGGGTCAGCGGGTCCATATTATTGCTGGCGATACATTCAGGGCAGGCGCCACAGAACAGCTGGGTCTGTGGGCAAAGGATTTTTCCATGACAACAGGGCAGGGGGATCCTGCCAGTGTGGTGTACAAAGGGCTGATGGCTGCTCAAGAGCATCATGATGATGTGGTCCTGATTGATACGGCTGGACGATTGCCCAATCAGGTGGGATTGATGGATCAAATGAAAAAACTGTATGGTGTGATTCAAAAATTACGCCCCGAACAGTGTTGCCAAGTGGTGTTGACATTGGATGCAACGGTGGGCCAGCACGCCCTGGTGCAAATCGAGAATTTTCAAAAATGTGTTCCGGTCACCGGCCTGATCATGAATAAAATGGATGGAACGGCCAAGGGGGGCATTCTGATTAATGCGTGCCATCGATATGGCCTG
>CAXNJQ010000020.1:0-8061 GCA_964202705.1 Holosporaceae bacterium | reverse complement strand
TGGCAGATTTTGTGGACAGCTGTGGCGGCAAGAGACCCGTTAAGCACTGTGGCAGATTCTGAATTCATAAAAGATGCTACTGTAAACACAAGTATTATAACAGAGTAGCAATGCTTTTGCAACAAAAAATTGATTTGAATCACATTAGGGGATGTATATTTAAAATCAAGCGTTGGTATAACCATATTTTATTCAATTGATTTCAAAATAAAGGCTGTTAAGGGTAAAAAATAAGTGTAAACTGATGGCATGGTGCGTTCTTTTTGGGAATAGACAATGAAAAAGTATCTTTTTGTTGATGATGATGGTGCCTTTTTAGAGGTTTTACGCCTCTTTTTTGGATCATCCCCCCATGTTTATCTGTCTGATGTGCGTCACGTTGCGTCTGTGTTAAAGCATAACGGGCCCTTTGATGCCATGGTCACGGATTACGATATGCCCTATCACCATGGTCTTGCGCTGGCAGAATGGGTGAGTCAATCCTATTGTAAAATGCCCATTTTGATTTTGTCAGGTCACAAAAAACCAGATTTGTTACCGTCATTTATTATCCAATGGATGGAAAAGCCCGTTTCTTTGGATGTTTTGGCCTGGGAAATCACCCAATGCCACAATTCGTGATGGCTTTAAACAGAGGTGGAAAAACAAGGCAGTCTGTTTAGTGGGCAGGGTTTTGGCTTGTTGTCATGCTTGGTGGCCTGGTGATTCTGGCCATCGGCTTGGATGCATTATTCATGTTGGTTTTTAGAGTCTTGATTTTAAAACTGGTGCGGTCGAGAAGACTCGAACTTCCACAGGGTTTCCCCCACAGCGACCTCAACGCTGCGCGTCTACCGTTCCGCCACGACCGCACACCCAACAATGTATCAGATTTTTCCATCAGGGCAAAGTCTTTTCTTTAAGACTGCTTTGGGATAGGCTGAAATTCAGCATCGTGTTAATCGGATTTTAACCCAATGATAGGCGCAATTTTTCCAGGTCAAGGGTCTCAACATGTGGGGATGTGCCAGGATTTTTATGAACAATTTTCTGGTGTCAGGCAGTTGTTTCAAGAAATAGAGGACACCCTGCATATCAATTTACATCGTGTGATGTTTGATGGGTCAGAAGATGATTTGCGGGCCACAGACAAGGCACAACCCGCTTTGCTGGCCACCAGCGTTGCCATTGCCCATGTATTGTCCCAAGAGTGGGGAGTGACAGGGGCACAATGGTCCATGATGGCCGGGCATTCATTAGGTGAATATACGGCATTACATTTATCGGGTGTGTTGCCCCTAACCCAAACATTGGAATTGATCAAGGCACGCGGGCAAGCCATGGCCACCATTACTGCAGGGGGCATGATGGCGGTTATCGGCCTGTCTTATGACGTTTTGACTGGAATGTTGACCGACTTTAATCAAGAGGGGGTGCCATGCTATTTGGCCAATGATAACAGTCCTCAACAGGGGGTGATCAGTGCTGCATCTGTACATTTGCCCTTGATTGCCCAGCGGGCTAGGGAATTGGGATCCATAAAAACGGTTATTTTGAATGTCAGCGGTCCTTTTCATTGCACCATGATGCGCGGTGCTCAGGATTTATTTGCGCCGTTGTTGGATATTGTGCCATTTTGTCCCCCTGTTTGTGCGGTGGTGACCAATTTTTCTGGAAAAGATCAAATCAATCCCATGGTGATCAAGGATCATGCCCGCCAACAAATGACCCATCCTGTATTATGGCGCCAGAGCCAATTGACCATGGCGGCATCGGGTCTGACCCATGTGGTGGAAATTGGGGCAGGCAAGGTGTTGTCTGGGTTGGCCAAAAAAACCATACCACACGTGCAAACTTATGTCTTAAACAGCATTGATGGCATAAAACAGTGGGGCGTCATGTGGCAGAATTATGTGGATGCGGGCCAAAAAGATCAGTGCTTGTCTGCTGTGGCGATATAGGCTGACATGGTTGGCGGGTTCTAGGTCTTTGGGGGGGCTAGATCGTGCGTCGCCTAGGCCCAGTACCCCCCGGTCAGAGCAGTGCCCCCCGGTCAGGGGTTGATCTTGGGCCTTATTTTTCCTCATAGGGATTGCTCGCATCGTTCAATGTGATGCGCAGCGCTGAAAACCCAAAATCAGCCGTCATGCGATTGCTTAAGTACCGTTGATAAGGTGCAGGTAAATCCTTGACCCGATACCCAAACAGGGCAAAGGTGGGGGGGCGCGATTTGATCTGGGTGATATACTTGATTTTAATGCGGTGCCCTTGGACAACCGGTGGGGGATTGGCGCTGATTTGTTTGGCCAGCCAGCGGTTCAGTGGGCCCGTGGGCAAGCGTTCATTCCATTGGCCATAACTGCTTAAAACCTGTTCCCACAGTGCGGAAAATCCTTGGCCTGTATAACAAGAAACCCTGCAAATGGGGTGACGAACGATGGATGGGGGAAGATCTTTGACATACTCTTTTCCGTTTTCAACGGCATCCCATTTGTTCAGGACCACCACAACGGCGCGACCCTCGGCGTGCGCATTATCCACCAACGTCATGTCTTGTTTTTGCAATGCTCTGGAAGCATCAATGATGACCAAGGCCACATGGGAAAAGACCAACGCACGATAGGTCTCTTTGCACGACAATTTTTCCACCATTTCCACCCCCTGATGGCGGCGGCGCAAACCTGCGGTATCCACAATTTGAATGGTGTGCCCATTCCATGTGCCACAGCTGGTGACGGCATCGGTGGTGATGCCAGCAATGGGGCCGGTTTTCATGCGCTCGAAGCCTAAAAATCGATTCACCAGAGTGGATTTCCCCACATTGGGTTGACCCATAATCACCACAGAAATGCTCTTTTTTTCAGAATTTACGGGGTCACTCTGCTTTTTCTTACTTACCGGCACCTGGATTTCCGGATCAACGTTATGGGATTGATCCTTGACGGACGTTCGCATGGCATGAGCCAAATCGCCAGATCCCAGACCATGTTTTGCCGAAATAAGAATGGGTGATGACCAGCCCAAACGAGAACATTCCGCCAGGGCAAAATCATGGATTTTTTCCGATTCACATTTATTCGCCACCACAATAACGGGCAAATTTTGGCGTCGAATCCAGTGGGCCAGTTCAATGTCATGGGTCGTTAAACCCACTTGGCCATCAATGACCCAAATCAGGCCTTGAATATCTAGGTTGTACAGGGCACCCGTTTGATGCTCTATACCTGGCGTATCGTATAGGCGTAAATTTAACCCTTGAAAGGTGCAAGAATATTCTTGCCAGTCCCTGGTTACACCTGGTGTATCGTGAACAATGGCACGATAACGACCCAGAATACGATTAAAAAGCGTGGATTTGCCCACATTGGGGCGACCGATTATGGCAAAAGACCGCATTGACTATATTCATAAAACCTGATTTTTAGCATGATCCAGCTGATGAACAAAAACAAGAGGGCGAGGGTGGTTTTGAAAGCAAAGAGAAAAAAAAGATTAAAATTTCTATGATCTGTTGGGTGACAGGAAAAGTTTTTTTCATCTGAAAAACAGTGCCAAAAATCGGGCTGTTTTCTAATAAAAAAAAGTCAAAGTCCACACTTTTTATGATGAAAATTGGATTAAAAATCGGCAGCGCAGGGTGGCATCATGGGGAAAATGGGGTTGGAAAAAGTTCTGCAAGTGGTCTATAGTTCAAACATCCTTTTAGCTGTGTTTAGGGCATGACCTTCTCGAATAATCAGTCTGTTTTTGGCGAAAAAACCCTTGCTGGCTCTGTAAAAATTGATCATTCTCGCGATGAAAAATTGACGGGTTTTGGTAAAAAAACTCTGGAAAATCAGTACCTGCAAACAGGGGAAACGTACCAGGATTTGTTTGCCCGCGCCGCCAGTGCCTTTGGGGATGATGAGGCCCACAGCCAGCGCCTGTACGATTATATGTCCAACCTGTGGTTCATGCCGGCCACACCGATTTTGGCCAATGGTGGGACGAGTCGCGGACTGCCCATTTCGTGTTTTTTAAATGAAACCCAAGACAGCTTGTCCAGCATTGTGGATTTATGGACAGAAAACGCATGGTTATCATCCAAAGGCGGGGGGATAGGCAGTTTTTGGGGAAATTTGCGTTCCATTGGGGATAGCCTAAGCAACAGTGGCACATCGGTGGGGATTATTCCCTTTATCAAGGTAATGGAAAGCCTCAGCCTGGCCATTGATCAAGGATCTTTACGCAGAGGGGCAGCGGCGGCCTATTTGCCCATTTCTCATCCAGAAATCGAAGAATTTATTGATATGCGCAAGCCCACGGGCGGTGATTACAATCGCAAGGCGTTGTATTTACACCACGGCGTCACCATTACCAATGACTTTATGCGTTGTGTTGAAGAAGATTTGCCCTGGAATTTAATCAGTCCAAAGGATGGCCATGTGGTGCATACGCTTTCGGCTCGGTCCTTGTGGATTCGCCTGTTAACCACGCGTATGGATACAGGAGAGCCCTATATCCTCTTTATTGATCATATTAACGACGCCATACCAGAACACCACAAGCAAAAAAACATGCGCATTAAAATGTCCAATTTGTGCACAGAAATCACCTTGCCCACCGGGCCTGACTTTCATGGCAAAGAGCGCACAGCGGTATGCTGCTTGTCTTCTGTTAATGTGGAAAAGTTTCTGGAATGGGAGGCTCACCCCACCTTTATTTCTGACATTATGCGATTTTTGGACAATGTATTGACCTATTTTATTGATCATGCTCCGCCACAAATGCATCGGGCAGTGTATGCCGCCAGAGAAGAGCGCTCTGTTGGGCTGGGGGCCATGGGATTGCATGCCTTTTTCCAATCCCAACGGGTGGCGTGGGAAAGTGCGCTGGCCCAATCGTGGAACACCCGTATTTTCAAACATCTTCAAGCTCAGGCAGAGCTGGCCTCGGTACAATTGGCCCATGAACGTGGCGCCTGTCCTGATGCCGCAGCATGTGGTGTCAATCAACGGTTTTCCAATAAAATGGCCATTGCACCTACGGCCTCTATTTCCATCATTTGTGGGGGAACATCACCTGGTATTGAACCCTATGTCAGCAATGCCTACACCCATAAAACGTTAAGTGGATCGTTTTTTATACGTAACCCCTTTTTGGCCCAATATTTAGAGGAAAAAGGCCATAATACAGACGACGTTTGGTCATCCATCATTCAAAATGAGGGATCTGTCCAGCATTTGGATGTATTATCTGATTACGAAAAATCGGTCTTTAAAACGGCCTTTGAAATTGATCAGCGTTGGTTGATTGATTTGGCGGCTGATCGGCAACCCTTTATTTGCCAATCTCAATCCTTAAATATCTTTTTATCCAGCACCATTCAAAAATCTGTATTGCACGACATTCATTATCGGGCTTGGAAAAAACGCATCAAGGGGATGTATTATGTGCGCTCTAAATCCATGCAGCGGGCAGAAAGCATGACGTCAGCGAAACATCTGAATTCAGAGGGTGCAGCGCCCCAAGGGAGGTCATTTAATGATCAGGAATGTTTGGCCTGCCAATAAGATAGGATTATCCGGCCTGCCCGTAAGGTAGGGCCTGGTATTTAAAGATGGTTACCAGGCCAGAATTAGCGCCGCGTTCTAATGTTTTACTTTTTATTTAATTTGATTTGATATATTTGTTGAAACAAATTATAAAAAGTGTGACTTCAATGAAACGTCAATTTATTTTAATGATGGCGCTGGTGGCCTCTGGTACAGCTGGGGTTATCATGGCCACAGATCAGGATGCAGCACCGCTCTCGGAACAAGCATTGTCGAATTTGCTTGATCAGGTAAAAAGCCGGAGGTGCCCTGAGGATGTACAAAAAGAAATGATATCGCGTATTGAAAAAATGAGCGAATTGTCCCAAGAAAATGTTGATGTCTTAGCAGAGACTGGTGCGCTTGGAACTATACCATCTGTAAGTGATGCCGCAAGGGCAAAAATCAAAGAATTATGCATGAAAATTTTGGCCAGCAACCAATTGGGGCAATTGTTGCGTGATGGTGCCAATGGTTCAGACCAAGTATTGGCACGAAAAAAGGTTGAAATGCTTTTCACACACTGTGATGTCGACATTACCCAAGCGAATTTGGTGGAATTGGCCCCATCCATGAAGGAATTTCAAGATAACGTTCGCGCCGACGATTCTGCAGCAAAGGCCGTGGACCATTGTTATTATGGCCATCACAATAAATATGATTTGCGTGATTATTATTCTGTTTGGCAGAAAAAACCCGTAGAGGAATTGAAAGCCGAATTGAAAATGTTACAAGATATTGTGGAAGATCACACGGTTTATAAATGGGTAAAGTGGTTTTATGGAAAGGTTCAAACGGATTTAATCAATGAAATTATTTTAAAAGAACCCAGTTTTTATAACGATCCTGCGCTGGGATTGGACAAATATAGCATCAGTGTAAAGGCTAAAAAAGCAGTTGATGCCTGGCAAAAAAAGACAGAGGCGGATGAGAAAACTGCCAAAGAATCTGCAAAAGAAGCCGAAAAATCTGCAAAAGAAGCCGAAAATGAAAAGCGAAAAAGCATTCCCATGAAGGATTTGGTGAATGAATTCGAGCAAGGGTACAGACATTATAAATATGCTGATGCCGAAACAGAATTCAAAGAAAGGGAAGTTTCAGAGCGAGAAATCCTAGAAAAGGAGTATCAAAGCAAGTCTTTTGATGATTTGGTTAAATGGCACAAAACCCTGTGTGCTGAAAATAAAAGGTACGAAAAATCTTCTGAATCTAGTGGATTATACAGATTGCGCAATCATTGGATCAATATGCAACGGGATGAGACAGAGGAAGTGCTTTTGAAAAAGATGAATGATGCCAAGCCAGAAGATTACCAAACACTGTTCCATGATAATTATGATAACAACTGGGGCTTTTCTAAGAAGATTTACTCTGATTTTAAACAAAGAGAATCTGATATAAAGGCGGATCTGGTTAAACATTATCAGGGAATGTCTGATGCAGAAATAGCAAAATTGGAGAAAAAACTGGACAAAGAAATGGCTAAAGAACAGGATAAAAAAAACAGTATGAAATTAGGAATCAAGTCGGTTACAGTAGAAGCATTACAAAAAGTCATGAAAAACCGGGCGAAAAATGGCTCCTCTGAAAATGACTCCTCTGATCAGGATGGGGCCGAATTAACAGAGCCAAGGATGCAGAGCGTGGAGGGTATGCACAGGTACAAAGCGATCAATAGGGTGTATACCGGGGCGGTTCAAGGTGCTAAAAAGACAGGTGGGGATGATGGGGCACCTAATCAGGACATCGCGCCTAATCAGGACATCGCGGTTGATCAGGACATCGCGCCTCAGGGCAGACCTTCTCTCTTAACCCAGAAGAGATCACAGGGATCTGTTGGTAAAAAATCGAAAAGTGCGACAAAAATCCCACCAAAGAAGAGCGCACCAAAGAAGAGCCCACCAAAGAAGAGGGCACCAAGCAAGAGCGCGCCAAAGAAGAGGGCGGCACGCGGCAGATCAAAAAGTCCAGCAAAGAGCCGTGTAAATACGGTTGTTTCGGACGAATAAAGGGGGCGGGCGGTGTGAACAAGAGCCCAGGTCTCGTTGCTCTGAAAACACCGTCTATTGAACGGGTTGAATGGGTTTATCCATTGTCATGAATTATACTTTGATTTTTGTTGCAGCGCATGGTACAATTTTTTTATAAACAAAAAAAACAATTTAACATGATGAATAGAAAAATAAACAAAAAGAATCTGTTTCCCGTCTTGGTGGCTCTTTTCACTTTTGGTGTACAGACTCAGAACGTCGTTGCGGGCCCTGCTGAAATCTCTTCTCCTTCTAATTTAAATGCGAGCAGCCTATCCTCGTTTTTGAATAAGTATGCCGGAATGAGTCATTCTGAAAGAGATGCTCTGCGAGCAAGCCAGGAATACAAGGGCGTTGTCGATGCTGTTAACGCCTTGACATCAACCGATGTTATGCGGCTGGATCTGACACAAATACTGTCACCAATGAAAAATTTTATGTTTTCTGTCCCAGAGAACGATACCTTTGCTTGTGCGATT
>CAXNJQ010000019.1:0-8149 GCA_964202705.1 Holosporaceae bacterium | reverse complement strand
AAAATAGAATGATGCACCGTATCAATAGGAAGGGTCCCGTCTAATTCCAGTAAAACATTGTTATCTTTGTAATAACGAATCAAATCTGAAATGCTCTCTTTATACACACGAAAACGGCGTTTCATCGTTTCTTGCTGATCATCATTGCGGCGTACAAAATTTGAACCCTGACAAATATTGCACAGTATCGTCTCACCCTCCTTAATAGAATAGGATGTTCCGCACTGGGCACATTGAAAACGCTGTTGAATTCTTTGAGTAAGAACGGTTTCAGGAACATTTAAAAAAACGGCTTTTTCTACAACGGCATTGCGACGCTTTAAAATATCCATCACATCAGGTATTTGCATACTGTTTCTTGGGATGCCATCAAAAATAATTCGGTTGGACTGGATTCCTGTTAATTTTTCTTCAAAAATTTCACACACCAAAGACCAATCTGGCATTTCACCAGAGTCCACGGCTTTTTGAATTTTCTGACCTCTGTCTGTTTGACCATTGATTTCGTTACGTAACAAATCCCCCATCCCCATCAAAGGAATTTTTAACGAACGAGATAACAAACGGGCTTGGGTTCCTTTCCCAGAACCTGGTGGGCCCAAAAAAATAACGACTTCCACAATGTTTATCCTTTCATAGATTCTGATTGGCACCTTTTAGAGGCTCTGACCGACGTAACAACGACTTGTATTGATGAGAAATAATATAAGAGTGAACTTGAGAAATTAACTCTAAACTGACGCTGACCGATATTAAAAAGCTTGTTCCCTGAAAGGGAAAATTCAAACCAAAAACAATGTTCATTAAATCTGGCATAATCACAACAAACGCAATATACCCTGCACCAATAACCGTTAATCGATTCAAAAGGTATATAAAATAATCTCGAGTCATGGTTCCAGGCCTATATCCTGGAATAAACGCCCCATTTTTTCTCAGGTTTTCAGCCGTTTCATCAGGATTAAATACAATGGTTGTGTAAAAAAAGGCAAAGAATACGATCAACATAATCTGAACCAAGAGACCAATTGGTGTTCGATCTGAAAACAGAACAGAAAACACACTGCTGACCACTGGAACATTTTGCAACAACGGCCAATTGGCCAATAGCTTGAAAAACCCCAGTAACGTCGCCGCAAAAATGGGTGAAAGCACACCAGATGCATTCAGTTTGAAGGGCATATATGCTTGCTCTCCGGCATAAATACGCTGGCCAACTTGACGTTTTGGGTATTGCACAATGACTTTTCTATAGGCGCGCTCCATAAAAACGATAAAGGCAATAATGGCCACGGCAAAACCCACCGTCAATAACATTTGAAAAGAAGAAACACCACCTGTTCGACCCAATTCCAAAGTTTTAAAAATAGATCTGGGCAAATTGGCCATAATGCCGGCATAAATAATCATGGACGAGCCATTCCCAATGCCGCGGTTGGTAATTTGTTCCCCCAGCCACATTAAAAACAGGGTTGCCCCCACAATGGTCACCAGCGTTGAAAGATGGAAAAACAACCCAGGATCGAAAACCACGTTGGGCTGCATCATCAGAGCAGAAGACATGGCTAGCGCCTGAAAAGACGCCAACGCCACTGTCCCGTAACGGGTATATTGGGCCAGTTTGCGCTTTCCGCTGTCCCCCTCCTTTTTCAACGCCATAAAATGGGGAGAAATGGCCGACATCAACTGCACAATAATGCTAGCAGAGATATAGGGCATCAAATTCAGAACAAACACACTCATGCGCTCTAGGGCACCCCCAGAAACCATGTTAAACATGGCCAAAATGCCCTTTCCGCCATATTGCTGGGCCAACGCCTGCATTGCCGTTGCGTTAACGCCAGGCAAAGGAATATAGGTGCCAAAGCGATAAACAATTAGAACACCCAGCATAAACAGGATGCGCTTTTGCAAGTCTTTTGCCTGTGCCCACGATTTCCAACTAAGATTGGCTAAAAATTGCTCTGAAACAGATGCCATGAACGATTATCCTTTTACACAAGTAACTTGACCACCAAGCCCTTCTATTTCCGATCTCGCCTTTTGGCTGATCCCTGAAACAGTGCAATGGATTTTATGCGTCAAAGACCCCTTGGCCAATAACCGCACCCCATCCCTGGAATTCTTGAAAAAACCAGCGCTTTTCATGGCTTCGATATCAATATTTTGACCAGAAGTCAAACGTCCTTCTTCTATGGCCGCCTGAATTTGACCCAAATTTACCTCGACAAAATTCAACCGATGGATATTCACAAATCCACGCTTTGGCAAACGACGAGACAACGGGGTTTGACCACCCTGAAAACCCTTTAAACGCACACCAGATCGGGCTGTTTGACCCTTTCCACCACGTCCAGAGGTTTTACCTTTTCCACTGCCTATACCGCGGCCCACCAGTTGCTTTCTCTTATGAGCCCCCGGATTATCCCTTATTTCACATAATTTCATGACGCATTGTCCTCTGATATAATTTTGACCAAATGAGCAACTTTTCTTAACATTCCTCGAATACAAGGATTATCTTGAACCTCCACAACATGACCAATGCGACGAAGACCCAATGTTTCTACGGTGCTGCGCTGGCGAACAGTTGTCCGAATAACGCTTCTATATTGCTGAATACGCATCAGGCTTCGACCTCCTGCATAGGACTGGTATTAAAGAGTTCTGCCACTTTCTTTCCTCGTTTCATCGCCACCATGCGGGGTGTCTCAATAGAGCGCAACGCTTGCATAGTCGCCTTGACCACGTTGTGCGGGTTGTTCGAGTTCAGAACTTTGGCAACCACATCTTGAATGCCCAACACTTCGAAAATAAAACGCATAGCACCACCCGCAATCACGCCCGTTCCCTTGGGAGCAGATCGGATAAACACTTTTCCTGCTCCGAACGATCCATGGATATCCTGATGGATGGTCCGACCTTCTTTTACAGGAATTTTCTCCATAGAGCGGGATGCGATATCCGTAGCCTTTTTGATGGCATCAGGAACTTCCTTTGCTTTTCCAACAGCATACCCAATCATCCCTTTTCCGTCCCCCACAACCACCAATACAGAAAACGTGAATCGTTTTCCGCCTTTGACGACTTTGGAAACACGGGAAACAGAAACATTACGCCGCAACAGCTCTTTTTCAGTTTTAACGCGCTTGACCATTGTTTAGACATAAAATAAGTTTCACCCATGCTATCACCTTTGTTCGTACTTATAAAGCCCCCCCACCCAATCTGCCTGAAAGCAACACCCTGCGTTTCAATCTTTTGGATAGCAATATCGAAGAGGTTTGTACGATACCGTTTGAACCAACGGACACCCATTGCGCCCATTAAAACATACTGTTTTGGTTTGTGTTTCTGCCGGAATCGGATCTGTTTTTCTGCCGCAACCATATAAAACCACAGCCCCGCACAACATAATGGCGCAGACCTGCCCTTGTTTTGGGCATACTTTCTGCCCACGCATTTCAGTTAACCCATTGCAGGACCCCACCGGGCGGGAAAAGATCCTGCTGAAGTCTGGCTTTTTCAAGGTAAAATATCCCACAGGGATTCTGTCCTTTTTAAGAAATTTCATTTAGAATAGCAAAAATACAGCCCCTATATCATAAAATGAGTCTTATAGTGTAATTTTGGTGTAATTTTTTTAAAAATCAGTCTGGGACTAATCAAAAAAAAATTATACAATTGTATAAGTTATATGGGAAGTTAAAAATTATATGGGGAGTCAAAAATAATGATTTTGGAATTTAAAAACAGCGCTTTGGCCATTTTGGGCACACTTGCCATCTCTGTTTCAGCCGGGCCACCCAGCATGTCTGCCAGCCCTTCTGCGGTTAAATCTGTTGTGGTTGTCGGGAAAAATGGTTCAAAAACAACCCAAACTGGAAAAAAAGCGCCCCCAGGATTCTCCTCAAAAGCCAGCGCCAAAATTCTAGACGAGAAAAATGCAGATTGGTTAGACATGAATTTACGCAGTGTTTCGGGCAAAAATATGACCTTAAGACAGAAATTTCAGACCCAGACCAAGCCCGTTTTTGTGGTGTTGTCCGCCACATGGTGCCCTCCTTGCATGCATGAACTTTCCTTTTTGGCATCCATGCAAAAAACGTTGGCCGACAAAATGGATATATTGATCGTTTTTGTGGATGAAATCATGAGTTCTGATCAGAAAAACCCCCAGCTGAAACCCAGTTTGCAAAAATTCCATCGTGCTCCCTACGCTCTGTCCATGTATTACGCGCCACAGGCCTCTGGAATTATGGCTAAAAAAGGCTTGCTTGGCCTGCCCTCCTTCTTGTTGTTTTCACCCAGTGGGGCTATTTTTCACACGTATACTGGGGCAAAACAGTGGGATAATGCATCCGTTCAAAGTGAACTGTTAAGCCACATCAAAGAAACGGATGAATCATTTGCCTACAGTGACACTAGGGCAAGAGGAGCCAAGAAGATTGTTACATACTCCAAGGGGGGGGTCATGAAGGTTGTTCGACAGTCAGCCCAAAACAAGCCAATTAAAGGGGCTCTGCACAGCAAATCTGTTGGTATGAGCACATAAAAGGGATCTCTGAAAATGACAGTATCTTTTGAATTTGAAAAAAACCAAATATTTCATGCTGTTGTACATAGAAAGCACAGTCAAATTTTTGAACAGAACCGAACCCATTAAACCCCAAACCTTTACAGGATTTGACTATGAATCGCAATAAAATCATCATTTGGACCGCCCTGTTATCCGTTGCAACCATCGGCGGTGTCATGTTATGGAAAACCCTGCCGGGAAAAAAGGTCCAATCGAGTAACTATCAGCAAATGCCACCAAAAGTGGTTGAATGCATCGTGGTTGAAAAATCAGATATTTCTCGCAGAAAAACCTTTTCCGGCGTATTAAAATCGTCTGACAGCATTTCTTTGGTCAGTGAAAACCATGGTCGCATAGAGAAAATCAACTGTAAACAAGGGGATTTTGTTAAAAAAGGACAATTGTTGTTTCAGATGGATTCCATGAAAGCCAAGGCAGAATTGCAAGAAGCCAAAGCCTATTTAAAAGTCTCCAAAATCGACTATGATCGCAAGAAAAACCTGCATCAAAAAAAAGTTTTGGCCCACCCAGAGTTAGAAAAATCAGAAGGCGACTTTATAAAGGCCTGCGGAAGATTGAAAAAAGCGGAGGCCGATTACACCAGCACCATCATTTCCGCGCCATTTGATGGACAAATTGGTCTGTTTTCTTTGTCTATTGGTACCCACGTTTCCCCCAATCAAGAACTGGCGCGCTTGATTTCTTTCCGCCCGTTGGTGGTGGAGTTCCAAGTTCCTGAATCCGATCGCAAGGACATCAAAGAGGGGCAAAATATCGATGTTTTGTCAGAATTACTGGACGAGCTGCCCGTTTCTGCCACGGTTACAGCCATTAACCCCTATTCTGATCCCACCACACACACCGTTCAAGTCAAGGGAACCCTCAGCCAAGAGAGTTCTAAACTGCGTGATGGCGCCTTTGCTCATGTCACCATGACGCTGGGAGAAGCCCACGACTGTATCGTTGTTCCTCAAGAAGCCATCATTCGTGAGGGTGATTTTGATTATGCGTATAAACTGTCTGATGGCCGTGCCAGTAAAGTAGAGGTCAGCATCGGATACCATGATGGCAGTCGTGTTCAAATTGAGTCTGGTCTTGAACCAGGCAACATTCTGATCATTGACCCCGTAGAAGACTTGGTCGATGGTCTGCCTGTAAAACCCGTAAGCGAACCCACTGACACCTTTGCCAAACCCAGCGCCAATCAACGTCAAGGAAGCTAATTCATGTCCAATTCTCCTAATCAGTCGTCTTTCAGCGATTTTTTCATTTATCGCCCGGTTTTTTCATGGGTTGTCAATATTATTGTTGTTCTTTTGGGAATTACGGCTTTCTTTCAGCTGTCCACACGACAATATCCGTTAACGGAAAGCACAGTCATCAGCGTTACAACCCGCATGGATGGCTCTGGAAAAGTCCTAGAGCAGCAAATCACAAAGCCCTTAGAGGATGCCTTGTCTGCTCTGCAGGGATTGGACTCTATGACAAGCACAACCCAAAAGGGCGAATCAAAGATCTATTTAAGGTTTAAGCAACAGCGATCGGCTGATGGGGCCTCTGCGGATGTTAGGGATACGGTGAGTAAGGCAAAGGCAAAATCAAACTTTCCAGAAAATGCGGTCATAGAAGTCACCAAAGGAAACGTAGACTCTCCGTCCATTATGGAGGTGGCCCTTACAGGGGGTGGAAAGGTTTCTCTGGTTGATCTGTGTTATGGCGCTGACAGTATATTAAAAAGCAGCATAGAATCCGTACCCGGAGTATCGACGGTAGAAGTGTTTGGTGGAAGCGAAATTCAAATGAATATCGTGCTGGATCCCATCAAAATGGCGTCGTACAACATCACTGCTTCGGACGTAAGCCAGGCATTGCGCAATCAAAACTTTCAAAAACCAGCTGGTCAGATTAAAGAGGTTGCACGTGAATTTAACGTAACCACTCAGGCCAAATTAAAAACACCAGAGGACTTTAGAAAGGTTCTTGTGGGTAAACACGAGGATCGTTTGATTCGAATATCGGATATCGGGGTTGTAAACATAGAACCCAAAGAAGAGGACGTGTCCATTTATTACAACAGTGAACCTGCAGTATCCTTGACCATTCGTGCTCAATCCAATGCCAATCCTGTAGAAATTTCAAAAGAAGTCCAAAAACGTCTAGAAGAATATAAAGCACGACTGCCCAAAGGAACAGAGATTCATATTGCCATGGATAAATCCATTTTTATCCAAGACTCTATTAACCAGGTTTATCGTGCATTAATCGAATCCGTTTTTCTGGTTTTGTTGGTGGTATTTGTATTTTTACGCTCTGCAAAAGCATCGCTGGTTCCGCTGGTCACCATCCCCATTGCGTTGATTGGTGCATTTTTCTTGATGTATTTAATGGGATTTACCATCAACGTTTTATCCCTTCTTGCCTTGGTTTTAGCCATTGGGCTGGTGGTGGATGACGCCATCATCGTTTTGGAAAACATTTATCGTTATATGGAGCGGGGAAAGAGTGCCTTTGAGGCAGCGATTTTGGGAACTCGGGAAATTCAGTTTTCTGTGATTGCCATGACCATTACCTTGGCGGCCGTATACGCGCCCATTGCTTTGGCCCCTGGTTCCATTGGAAAAGTATTCAAGGAATTTGCCTTGACGTTGGCGGGTGCCGTCATTCTGTCTGGTTTTACAGCGTTGACCCTGTCGCCAGTCATGTGTGCAAAATTATTGAAAAATCAGACCATGGGTCACCACGATTCTGGCCATGCCAGCTCTGGGTTTTGGGGGCAATTATCCTATAAAATCGAAAGATTCTTTCTTAAATGTGATGCGCTGTACTTGCGCGGTGTGACGGCCTCATTGCGCAAAAAAACCCTGATCTTGTTTCTTTCAGCTGTGTTTTCCATTGCTTCTGGATTGGCGGGGTGGTATTTCCTGAAAAAAGAACTTTCCCCCATTATGGACGAGGGATTAATCGCAGGGAAATTTATTCCGGCACCATCCATGAACTTGACCTATATTAAAAAGCGCGCCAGTCAGATTGACGCCCTGTTAAAAAAGCATCCAGAGATAAACACACGACTCATGACCCTTCAAAGTGGCGATCAATCATCGACCAAGAGCGCTTTGTCTCCTTGGGATTCACGTTCTCGTCCTTGTGCAGACATTGTGAAAGATATCAATGCTGATGCGGAAAACTTATTGGGTCTAGTGTACAAGGCACGCTGTGTCAACAGCTCTGTGCTGTCATCAGGAGAAAGTCAATATCCTCTGTCCTTCGAAATCTTAACCTATAAATCAGCAGAAGACTTGATCAAAATGGGACGCATTGTTCGCCGTGCGCTGAAAAAATGGGATGGCGTTGTACGTTTGGATGAATCTGAAACCATGCAAATGGATGAATACGAAATCACCATTAATCGCGATCGCATTGATCAATTGGGCATTGATCCAGAAGAAATATCGCGTACACTGTCCACGCTGGTTCGTGGATCAGATATTGGAACCTTTGAAAAAGATGCCCGAATTTGCAACGTTCACGTTCGAATTGATCCCGCATCGGTGAGTTCTATTGAAGGAATTG
>CAXNJQ010000018.1:0-8177 GCA_964202705.1 Holosporaceae bacterium | reverse complement strand
AACGTTTAAGAGATCTGAGAATTCTTTGATTTTACCATACTCTTCTTTGCGCATTTCTGATTTTTCCCTTGTTTTTTCATTTTTAAACGTTTCATAATTGACAGAAATTTGCAAGTTGTTGGCAAGTTCAAAAATTTGAGACATTGTGTCTATGCTTGTTTTGTATGCATCACGATCATTTGAGAATGAAACTTGGAGTGTGCATTTTATATTTTTGATTATATGTACCAATATGTTCCATTGTTCTTTAGATTTTTTTAAATAAGGACCTATACCATCATTTTCCATACAAAACATAGGTGCGGATACTTTTTTATTTAGTTTTTGATTAGACTCCACAGCCCATAGGGTTAAATGGGGTGTTGCAGAAAGCAGGGTCATCATCCTTACTAATGGATTTGTTGTAAGCATAACGCTGTCCTTTTTTTGATATTTGTACATGGTTCAGCCTTGTTCTAGGGTCATAGCATACCAATCCAGCTTCTGATAACAAACACGCCTCTTCCCCACTTATGCCCTTTCCAAAAACGGGATGCGACGCGCATGACACAAGGCGCCCGCCAGGGCATCGGCCGTATCCGATGGCACATTTTCTATGCCGAATAGACGACCAATCATGGCCATCATTTGATCTTTTGTGGCATGACCATACCCCGTAAGACTCTTTTTGATGGTATTGGGTGCATATTCGGCAATACTTAAGCCATGCCTGGCAGCCACCGCCATGGCCACCCCACGAGAATACCCCAAGGTTAACGCCGATTGGGGATTGATATTCACAAAAACAGTCTCTAGTACCATGATTTTTGGCTGGTGCTGCTGGATAATATCGGACAATTGCCTATCAATTTGCCCTAATCGCAGGGCAATATCCGTTCCTTTGGGGCGAATACAGCCAAAGGGCCCTAAACGCTCTGTGCCCAAATAATCGACCATGCCCCAACCCATGAATCGACTGCCGGGATCAATGCCCAGTATCCGCATCGATGATCTCGTGTTCGGGTTTCAGAGGCGATTGGGGCAACCATACCAACAACGGCACAGCAATGACCACGGACGAGTACGTCCCAATAATAATGCCAATTAAAATGGGCAAGCTGAGATTTGAAATCACTTCGCCCCCAAAACAATACAGCATAATCAGAGCCAACAGAGCCGTAGAAGAGGTTAATAGGGTGCGCGATAAGGTTTCATTTAAACTGGCATTAACAAGGTCGGCCATTCCAACCCCCTTTCCACGATTGTCCAAACGTTTTTCTCGAAGTCGATCAAAAATCACCACCGTATCATTAATAGAGTATGCTGCGGTAATCAAAATGGCCACCACGGCGCTCTCGTTAAATTCAAATTGTGTCCACATAAAAAAGGCCAACAGCCCCAAACAGTCGTGTAATAAGGCCACAAAGGCGCATAGGCTGAATTGCCATTCAAACCGGAACCAAACATAGGCCATCATGGCCAACAATGCCCAGAAAATGGCCAAAGCCCCATTTTTGATCAATTCTTTGCCAACTTTTGGACCAATGGTGTCGATTTTTTTATAGACAGCCGTTTCACCCAAAACCGAACGAATGTTCTTCAATAATTCTGGATCCTGAATGTCGGTGCGTAACAAGAGCTCTTTTCCTGTTTTTCCCACGGATTGCACCGTCACCTCGTGTCCTATTTTTTCCCGCAATTGGGTGCGTAAAATGTTGATTTCTGTGGGGTTTTTCATGTCTATTTCCAGGCTGGTTCCCCCCCGAAAATCCACCCCTAGATTCAACCCCCTAAACTGGTGCCCCAATATAACCGCAACCAACATGGCAAGCAATAACCCAAAGGGCAGCCCCTTGAATCTTAAAAATGAAATGGAAAATGATTGTGGCAAGGAAATTAATGCCATGGGCACCCCTCTGAAATCACCAGAAAATCCATCAAATGGTCATCTAATCTTGTTTTTTCCATTATCTCATGATTAATGTCAACAATACAGGGGGGCCAAGCATGCCACCACGACCCCGCCCAACAGCATGCCTCCTAGCCCCAACACCCCCATGGCTTATCCTTTTTTCAAATTGACAAGGTTTGGGGATTTTTCCACGCCACCCATTGTTCAACTAAAAACCGGGTTAATAAAATGGCGGTAAATAATGAAATCAAAATCCCCATGCCCATGGTCACGGCAAAACCACGCACAGGGCCAGATCCACACAGGTACAAACATAATGCACCAATCAATGTCGTAATGTTGGAATCCAAAATGGATTTCATGGCTCTGGAATACCCTGCAATAATGGCGTTTGCCACGGATGCCCCTTTTCGCAACTCTTCTTTGATGCGTTCATTAATCAGCACGTTGGCATCAACGGACATGCCCACCGTCAGCGCAATGCCCGCCAATCCTGGCAGCGTTAATGTTGCCCCCATCAGAATCAACAGAGCAAACAAAAACAGCAGGTTAAAGGTAATGCCAAGTACGGCAAAACATCCAAAATAGGCATACGTCATAACCATCCATAGGGCCACAGCCACCACAGCCAATACCGTGCCACGGGTTCCCGCCATAATGGAATCATTGCCCAGACCTGGGCCGATTAATTTCTCTTCTTGGATCAACAAGGGGACAGGTAATGCGCCAGAGTTAATCATGGTGGCCAATTGTTGGGCTTCTTCCATGCTCATGTTGCCACTGATCACGGCTGCGCCATTGGTGATGTGGGCTTGGATAACGGGGGTGCTGAGAACTTCCCCATCAATAACAATGGCCAGTGCCCGTTTATGATGTTCTGGCCGTGTCAAATCGGCAAACATGGCCCGTCCTTCTGGCGTAAATTCCAATGTAACCACCGGTTGTTCCGCCCCATAATCCCGAGATTGGTACGTGGCCCCAGAACGTAGAATTTTCTCACCAGACATGACGGGCTTTTTTTCGACGGGAATGCGGCGTAAAGCATTATTTTGATAGGGCATGGTGACGCAATCATCGTTTGAAGCGCCCACCCAGTGAAAGGCCAATTGTGCTGTTTTTCCCAGCAATGTACGCACCCGATCCGGATCATCAAATCCAGGAATTTGCACGATAATTTGACGTTCTCCTTGCTGATAAATGATGGGTTCCAATGCGCCCGTTTCATCAATACGCTTGCGAATAATTTCAATGGATCGACCCAACACATCTTTTACCATCATCTGACGTTCGGATTCAGGAATGTGAATGATGCATTTTCCCTTTTCTGACGTCATCACGTCCAAGGTAATGTTGCCCATGGGGGTTACGGCTTTTTTCAATCGGGTTAAGTCCGTTTCATTCAGTAAAACAAAACTGGCGCCATAGGGTTCCCCTTGCATTTTTCGATATAAAATCTTTTCTTTTAACAAAATGGGGCGTAAAAATTCCACGACGCCCTGGCAACGCTGTTGGACATAATTTTCCGTATCCACATCCAGCGATAAATGAATGCCACCGGATAAATCCAGGCCCAAGGTCATGGTTTTTGCAGGCAGCCAGCTGGGCAGCTTTTCCCTTATATGGGATGGTAAAAAAGTAGGCAGCACCATTAAAATACCCCAAACGGCACATAAAATGACGGCGAGTAATTTCCAGCGTTTCATGATTCCCCCTGTTGTTTTCTGACCCTTTGTTTTTGGACCAATGTTTGCGGCCTTAAAAAAGACCCTGTTGCATCAATTTCCCACAGTATACATGGTTTTTACATGACACGGATGGGCTGTGACCAAGTTTTTTACACCATCATTGATCCAATGTTGGGCCCATAGAAGATGTCACCAGCAGAGGAACAGATAAATCAACAACCCTTTCCATCAGCGGCATTAAACAATCGCGGACAGGAATCCCTTGATCTTGGCGGACTTGAAAAACCAATTCATCGTGAATTTGCATGACGAGTAATGCATCGTAATCTGGATTTTCCTTGGTCCAATGATGGGTAACAATCATGGCGCGCTTGATGATATCGGCACTGGTGCCTTGCAATGGGGCATTAATGGCTTGACGCTCGGCTCCGGCTCTGACAAAGGCCTTGGCATGATCGGCACCTGAAATAATGCATCGTCTGCCCCACAATGTGGTGACATATCCCAACGTGCGTGCGTCTTGTCGGGTGCGCTCTAAATAATCTGCAATTTCAGGGTATGCGGTAAAATACCGATCAATCATGGTTTTGGCCATGATGCGATCGATGCGTAAATGTTCCGCCAAACCAAAGGCGCTGATGCCATATAAAATTCCAAAATTAATGCCCTTGGCTGTACGACGCATGTCCGCAGTCACATCTTTGTCATCGCAATGGAATAATTGGCTGGCCGTTTGGGTGTGAATGTCCAGATTGTTTTGAAAGGCCCGCTGTAAAGAGGGTATGGGCCCCATGTGCGCCAACAAACGCAATTCGATTTGAGAATAATCCAGGCATAAAAAGGCATAACCCGGTGGGGCTTTGAACTGAGCACGCAACAGGCGACCGCGTTCTGTTCGAATGGGAATATTTTGAACATTGGGTTCCAAAGAGGATAATCGCCCTGTGGATGTGGTCGTTGTGCTGTATGTGGTGTGGATGCGTCCGGTTTCAGGATTAATATGGGTGCGCAATCCCTTGGCGTAGGTGTTGATTAATTTGCTGATTTGTCGCCATTCCAATAATAATTCAGCCAAAAAATAGCCCATGGCGGCAAAACGAGACAATACATCGCTGTCGGTGTGGTATGCGCCAGATTTTCCTTTTTTTCCATTGGGCCAACCCAAATCTTCAAATAATACTTTTCCCAATTGTTTTGGCGAAGCAGGATTAAAGGTTTGTCCAGCCAGATCCATAATTTGATCAGACAGATTTTGGGCCTCGTTTCCCCATCGTTTTTCAAGTTCTGTCAGTCCTTGGCCATCAATACTGATTCCAGCATGTTCTATGTCAACAACAACGGGAATCAATGGCCGATCCATCCATTCATAGGTGCGCATCAGCTGTTTTTCCCGCAACGCTATGCGGTTTTTTTCCCATACCACCAGCATGGCTCTGGCTTTTTGTGAGGCATTCCAATGCATGGCTTCATCTCCCCAACCAAAAAGGTTGAAAATAGAGGTCAAATCATGTTTGATCTTTGTGCCATTTAGAATGTATGACAACAGCATCAGGTCATCAAAAGGCCCCATGGATGGGGCCTGCTGGATGTGTTTGTGCAGCCACGTTTTGGCATCATGAACAATTTTAATGCAACCAGCGTCTTGCCAAATGCCCATCAATGTATCCTCATCGATTCGGGCACAATGGTTTTCGTCCCAACAGGCCATAACGGTGTCATTGTCCCAGACCAGAGCCACCTGTCCTGCTGCAATGATGTGATCCTCTGTCTGGCGTTGGCTTTGTGGGGTATAGGCCTCGGGGCAATGATCGGGAATAAGGCCCCAGGCAAAGGGTTGTGAGGCCAATTCTGTTGATTTTGAGGATGATTCAGCATCAATGATGCCGCGTTTACCCAATCGATCCCCCAAGGTTTTCAGATGAAATGTATTTACAAAACCCCTTAATGCCTCTGCCTTTGGATGCCTTGCCCAAGTCCAGTCTTGCAGATTCCATTGGTCATCCCAAAACGTATTTTGCAACAAGGCCAAGTCATAACACATTCGGGCTTGATCGGCATATTCTGCCACCAGGTCTCTCTTTTTTGCGGACGTTAATTGATGGGCACTGTCAATTAATCCCTGAACAGACCCAAAGGTTTGAATCCAAGTGGTGGCCGTTTTAATGCCCACCCCAGGAATACCTGGAATGCCATCGGCTGTATCGCCAGCCAAGGCTTGCACATGGGGAATTTGATCGGGTCGCACCCCCCACAAGGTGGCAACGGCATCGGCATCGAGAATGCGATTTTTCATGGGATCGTACATGCTGACCCCAGGTTGGGATAATTGCAGCAAATCTTTGTCAGACGTTACAATGTGAATATCCCACCCCATGATTAATCCTTGGTGCGTAATGCTGGCGATTAAATCATCGGCCTCGATACCCGGTTTGCTGATGCAAGAAATATCCATGTGGGCGCAAAATTCTTGAATGATGGGGAATTGGGCGGATAATTCCCATGGTGTTGGCGGTCTGTGGGCCTTGTATTCGGGATATAAATTCTGGCGAAATGTGGACTTTCCGTGGTCGAAAACAATAACCCCATGGGTGGGGGCATGCTGGTCTTGCCAGCGTAAAAT
The DNA here is from genome assembly GCA_964202705.1 of Holosporaceae bacterium. Taxonomy (GTDB): domain Bacteria; phylum Pseudomonadota; class Alphaproteobacteria; order Holosporales; family Holosporaceae. The sequence continues at coordinate 1,981 of CAXNJQ010000018.1, read as the reverse complement.
CATGTTCGCAAAGCCCATAATGGCCCCTGTGGCCACACCGTCGGGTGTGTTCAGAGGGGGCAGAGCGTGAAAGGCCCGGTGCACAAAACCAGAACCATCAATGATCGTTAATGTGGACATCAGGCCATGGTGTATAAGGAATGGTATAACAGACAGAATAATATGGGTTTTGTGTTTTGGCTATGATTCTGTATGGGTTGAATGGCCACCTTCATAGATCAGTGCCCCCACTCAACCCATTCCAAACCCCCATGAAATCCCACAACGAGGGATCTCGGTGCCCCCACTCAAACCCATTGCCACCCCATTAAACTTGGGCAGTACGAGGCATTCTGGGGCGACTGGGGCCCGATCGCGTTGCATGGTCTAGCGGCGGTTGAGGATCGCTGTGGGATGGGTCGTGCAATTGCACCAAATTTTTTCCTTCATCCACCCAGTTTTTCCAACGTTCCGATGAAAATCCCATTTGTTCTAGGCTGTGTTCTTGTTTTTGAAAAAACCGATCCATGGCTTGGTGTAATTGTACGCCTTTATCCGATAAGGCCACCAGCAAAACCCGCCGATCATGTTGACTGGATGATGTTTTTAAGTACTTTGCCGACAGCATTTTCTTTAAATTATAGGACGGATTAGATCCTTCATAAAAATGATACTTAACGATTTCATTGACTTTGAACATGTTTTTTCCAATGTGATACACAATCAGGGCCTGAGTGGCATTTAAATCGCAGTGTTGGCATTCTTCCAAGAAAACCTGGATATGGTCCAGAAAAAATCGGTGCAGTGAGCCCAGAATACTTATGCTTTGAACGTACATATTTTTTGACATGAAATTTACCTGATGATTCTTTGTATGTTGTTCAGATAGCATGAGTATTTTCATACTGTCAATTTTTTATATCAAAAACCTCAATTTACAAGGATTTACCTGGGTTTTTTCAGGATATGGGTCAAAAAAATACATGCATTATACATAAAAAAGTATTTTTTAAACATGTTTTAAAAGACGAGTTTTTAAGGGTAATCTTTTGCTTTATTGACTTTTTGTTAAAATTTTATGTAAAAAAAATACATGTAGTTATTTTAAAAGTTTTTAAAAATTGACCATAAAAAGACGGATCTGTGACATTTTTGCACCATTTTTGCGCCCATTTTCAGCCCTATTTCCCCAGAAACCGTCAGGCCGTTCAGATACGCCTGTCCATGGGCTGCACCCCATGGCACAATGGATGGCATAATAATATGGCAAAACCCATCACAATAACCCATGCCTGGGATTGTTGCACAATGCAATGCCGCAAGGGTTGCATTGATTGCTTTTAAAAAGAGACGTATCTTAAAGGCATTCTTTTTGTTGTTGTGAAAAAATGGTACGCGTTCGTTTTGCACCCAGTCCTACGGGACGATTGCACTTGGGCAATGCCCGCACTGCGGTTTTGAATGCTCTGTTTGCAGCGCACCATGGGGGGGCCTTTGTTTTGCGCATTGACGATACGGATGATACCCGATGTCGCCCTGAATATGTTCACGATATTCAACAGGATTTACGCTGGCTGGGATTATCGTGGGATGAAGAATTCACCCAATCCAGCAATGGGGAAAATCATCGCATTCTTTTTCAGACATTAAAGGATTCCGGCAGATTGTACCCCTGTTTTGAAACACCAGAACAGTTGGCCCTATGGCGAGAACAACAATTGTCTGCCCATTTGCCCCCACGATACGATCGGGTAAAGGGAGAATCCGTGCCAGAACATGATCACCCCTATTGGCGCTTTGCCCTTAGTGAGCAAGAGGTTCAATGGCACGATCTGATTCAGGGACCCATGGTGTGCGATACCCGGCATCTCAGCGATCCTGTGGTCATGCGTCAAGATGGAACCATGAGTTATGTGCTGGCAAGCGTGATGGATGATGTGGATCGTGCCATTACCCATATTATTCGTGGGGCGGATCATTTGACCAATACCGCCATTCAGAT
>CAXNJQ010000017.1:0-8237 GCA_964202705.1 Holosporaceae bacterium | reverse complement strand
GCGGGAAACTAACCTCAAAACTAATTTTCCCTATGAGAGCCGTGGAAGACCACCACGTTGATAGGCTGGGTGTAGAAGAGGAGTAATCCTTGCAGCTAACCAGTACTAATCGCTCCATTGGCTTGATTTACATTCATATTAGTCTTTTGTTTGTTTGAAAAAAAAACCTGAAATTCCGAAATTTATAGAAAAACCCCTGGGTCTATAATAAATATCATTATAAAAAATTTTATGAACAATGTTTTAACAATATACCCAAAAAGCACACTATACTGGGCCTGAATTATCTAAATAAAAACCTTTTTTTAGACACCCCCTTATATTAGACACCCCCTTATACATTATTCAATGTTTTATTCTAAATTATTCATTCGATATATTCGTATAGGCAGGATTGCTTGGAAAACGTGGAGACTCAAAGATTTTTATCTAAAGTCCGAGGATCAATTCATGGACAGTATCAATGAATCCTTAATCAGTAACAAAAAAAACTCTATTCATACACATGCTCTATTCCATACTGATTCTGGAAAAGATTCTCAAAAAATTCTGAACACCAAAAACAACCACCTGACATGTTCTCAGAATTTGGATGAATCATCCAATGAATGCGATCCGTTGATTAAAAACAAATCCCTAAAAAAATCCCTTATTGTACAAAAGTCAGTTTCATCTAAATTTTCATCTAAAAAATTGGATCGCCTATGGGGCAAAAAGCCCCAGAAAGCCCATACATCTGATAAAAACCAATTGACTCCTGTCATAGCGCCCTTGTGGGAGGGATGGAAAGTTCTGCCACCTGATAAACACATCGTCCAATTCAACAAAATACCATTCAATCAAAGGGACTCTGGTATGGCATCTGCTGTCTCTGACGGATCGCATACTGTTGACGTAAGTCACACCCCATCGCCGTACCAGACAGCGATAAGCAAATCCAACAGGAACAGGGCTTTTCATCAGCAATCCAACACCATAAATACAGGCTTGTTTAAAAGCGCGTTCACTGAAAACGAGTGCAGGAAAAACCGAGCTGTGCAAATCGAATGGGTGGAAACCCCGTTCATTCCTATCCCGTTCATCCCTATCATAATACCCTCGGGGGCACAGACCGTAATACACCAAGATGGACAAAATTTTTCCTTACAAAGCACTGTTGATCCAGCAGATTTTTATGGTGTTGTTCAGTTAAATATAACAGCCCCCCCTGCCCTATCTTTTCAATCTTTTAATCGGTGGTCTGATACCGTCGCCCTATCCAACGCTCAGATCAGCACCACCATCGTGGTACCCAACCATAGCCAAGACCAAAACACTGCCAAAGCCCTTCAAGACATCATCACAGCATTGGGCTCACTGAAGGGTCCGATTGTTAAGCTCGCTCAAATGGTGGGTATGATTCCAGGTCTGTTACCCGATGATTGTGCACAGGCTTTGTTAACACTGTGCACCACAGCGCCAGCCATGCATCCTTCGTTACTGAGGCGTAAAATGCAACTGGAGTGGGGAAAAGATTGGCAAAGTCGCTTTACACATTTTGATCAAAAAGCAATGGCAGCCGCATCACTGGGACAAATTCACAGGGCCACATTACATGATGGAACCTTGGTCGCGGTTAAGGTTCAATACCCGGCCATGAAACAAGCCATCCAAGGGGATTTGGCATTGTTTAAAATGCTGTTGCACCGTTGGGCATCCGATCAGGCTCTGGATATGCAGGATTTCCCCAACGAATGGGAACAGCGTTTGTATGAAGAGTTGGATTATACGTCCGAAATCAGGCATATGGCTTGCTGGAGATCCCTATTTAAGGATGATCCACTGATCCATATCCCCCTGCCCTTTCCCCATTTAACCACAGAACAGGTATTAACCATGTCGTGGTCAGAGGCCCAAGGCATCCAAACGGCTTTTCATCAAAACCAGGATTTACGCAACGATTTGGGGAAAAAGATTTTCTGGGCCTGGTATTACCCCTTTTATCATGGGGGTATGCTCCATGGTGATCCCCACATGGGCAATATGGCATGGTTTTGCCCACAGCCGCCAGCTGTCACAGAAACAGGTTTTGAAAAACGATTCTATGAAAAGAATGCCCAAATCCATATCTTTGATTTTGGATGTGTACGCATTTTTTCGCCCATGTTTGTCCAAGGATTTTGCCATTTGTATCAAGGCCTGTTAAACAAAAAACCAGAATTAACACAACAGGCCTATACAGAGCTGGGTTTTAAGGACCTGACACCGCCCATGATCATGGCGTTAAATGATTGGGCACACTTTTTATTGGCGCCATTTTTACAGGATCAAGAATGTTTTTTAGAAGATGTGTCCTGTCCAAAAAAAGCACTGGATGGGATGAAACAGTTGGAAAACACCCTAAAAGCCCATGGACAGACCAAAATCCCCCCAGAATTTCTGATTTTTGACCGTGTGGCGGTTATTCTTGGCGCCGTACTGATGCGATTACAGGTCAAAGCCAATTGGCACCGGTTAATGGACCCCTTGATCCAATCGTTTTGCCTGAAAAAATGCCGCATAGATCAAAAACGGCTCTTGGAAATTTGCAAAAAAAATGATATTCTTTATTAAATGATGGCTTGTGTTTTTTAGAATCATTCAAAATACATCATATTTCACAATAAAATATAGAGGAAAAATACCTTATGACCACTGGGAAAGATCTTTTCCGTAATAAGAAACCGTTTGCCCCAACCCAAAAAAGCAATCTTGGTCGATCCTCTGTGATCGAAAGCCACGGTCCTGAGGGAAAAGTCAGAGGCAATGCTCAGCAATTAATTGATCGGTATATCGTATTGGGAAAAGATGCGTTGCGCGACAGTGATATGGTTCTGGCAGAATCTTACTTTCAACAGGCGGAACATTATCGTCGTGTATTGGGCGGCATGCGGCGTGAGGCACCAGAGCCCAAGCAGACGACCAACAACACCCATCGTGATGATACCCCAGGAGAAGAAGCCATAATCTTGGCTCCATCGTTGGCCTATAGCGGACCTGCTGCCCAGGAAAGCATTGAAACAATTCCCCAAGATTAAAAGGGTTAACGGGGACAAGAACCAGGGCTTGGGTGTCTGGCACCTGTGATAAGGGAAAGAACCCCCTAACAGATCTGTTTTCCATGCATCAAATTTGATATGCTAGATACAATGATGCTGTACCGAGGAACCCCATTGAGCAGCCTATTATTTCCCCGCACAGTATCGCGATTGGCGGCTGTTCAAGCCACTTTTCAAAAATTACTACGCCCAGACATGTCCATTGCCGATATTATCCAAGATTTTGTATTGTATCGTTTTACCCCTGAAGGTTATGCGTTGTTCGATGAAGAATATTTCAGTATTGATCAAGACTTTTTTACCTTTATTACTCTGGGTGCGAACGGATCTTGGGGAACTGTTGAAAACACCATTGAAAAGGCATTGCCTTCGGGATGGTCCATGAATCAAATGGAAACCACCACCCGGGCGATTTTTCGATGTTCCGGATTTGAAATTCACAACTGTCCATCCACACCAAAAGGCGTCATTTTAAATGAGTACATCATGGCGGCCCATTGCTTTTTATTGGATAAAGGACACGGTTTAATTAATGCGGTATTGGACAAAACATTTGATACGTTTCGCCCATCAGCCCAAGAACCGGGCACTCAAGATTCCACTCAAGATTCCACTCAAGATTCCACTCAAGATTCCAGTATTGAACTGGTGGATGCACCTTCTGCACCATAAAATGGTCAGACCGCTGTCATGATGGCTCGTTTTACAGCTGGGCATGACCAGGCGTTGCCCCCGTTAGCACCATATCTTGAATTTTGTTAACCAAATCGTCCAGAGCAAAGGGTTTTGGTAAAAAATAGATTTGATCCATGGCTTCTGGCAAATGGTTCCGCACGGATTCTTCTGGATAACCAGAAACAAATAATATTTTGGTTGTTGGCATCAATTGTCGAACGGATGCAGCCAAAGTTGGCCCATCAATACCTGGCATCATCACATCCGTCACCATTACGTGAAAGATTAATTGGTTTTCCAAAAAACTCATGGCTTGGACCCCATCACGGGCCTCAATGACGTCATGACCTTTTTCGCGTAATGCTCTGGCGGCAAACAACCGGACAGGATCTTCGTCTTCGACCAATAAAATCCGAATGGTTTTGGATTGTTTTGTACTGGATGGGGTATGATTGGTGGTGTCATGTTCAACCACATCTTGCTGGGAACAGGCTGGAAAATACAACGACAGTGTGGTCCCAATCCCTCTGGCGGTTTCCACCGTAATTCCCCCATTGATTTGCTCCATAATTTGCAATACATTAGACAGCCCCAAGCCGGTGCCTTGTCCGGGGTCTTTTGTGGAAAAGAAAGGGTCAAAAATTCGATCCACATGCTGGGCATCAATGCCCATACCCGTATCTTTGATATCCATCACCACATACGTTTGGGCTGGCAAAACCCCTTTGATCACGGGGTACGTTTCTGTAAACGTCATCATGCGTAAACAAACGGTTAACATGCCCCCCAGAGCCATGGCATCGCGCCCATTGATGACCAAATTCAGAATAATTTGCTCTAATTGACTCAGGTCGCCCTTCATGACATAGGATGTTTCCCCTAAGTCTTCTATGGTCACCAAAATCTTGGGCCCCACCATACGGTTAATCAGGGGAAATAATTCTTGCAAGCATTGTTTTAAGCAAATTCGGGTATGAGCCGATGGTGTATCCTTTGAAAACGACAAGAGTTTTTGAATCAATCGTGCCGCACGCATGGCGCTTTGCTTGATTTGCTGAATATCTTGAAAAGACATTTCTTCGGGCTGGTGGCGTTGCAACAATAAATCACAAAATCCCAATATTCCTGTCAGCAAGTTGTTAAAATCGTGCACGATGCCACTGGCCAATTGACCCAACAATTGCATTTTCTGAGGATCGGCTTCTTTCATGGGTAAAACATGATCATCCACGGCAAAAATGGAAAAAAAGTGTCCAGACCCATTCTCGTCATGGCTAGCGATGTACTTTAAAAAGATGAACACCGTGCGATCATGATGGTGGCGTAATTGTACGGTAATGCTGCCCACCCCTTCTTGCATTTTTCGCAATCGTCGCAATTGTTGGGCAAAGGCATAGCGGTCTTTTTCCCCAATCCATTGGGCCAATGTGGCCACGGTGGATATGCCCAGTTGTTCTTTGCACAAAATATTGGCTTCTTGGATGCCGCCATTTTCATCCAATAATGCAGCCGGCAAAGGCAAAGTCCCCAAAAATTCCACATCACCCAAGCGAAATCCCCTGTTTTGTAAAAAGGTTGGGAACAAAAAGAACGTTACGCATTCATCACTGTTAATGATGTGGGAAATGGTCACACGCAGATGGACGCCTTGCATGGTTTTTAATTGATAGGTTTTCTGATGAAATTCCTTTTCAAAAACAGGAGGATCGACAAATAAATCAAAAAAGGTTTGCCCTTCTAAACTGCTGGATGCCACACCCAAAAATTGTGCCAACGCCGCATTAACCCCTGTGATTTGACCATCTTGAGATGTTAAACATACAGGCCATGGATAGGCTTTTATCATATTTTGAACGCCATAAGATACGACTTCGGCTGGGCATTCTTCTATGGTCCAGACCATCAATCCCTTGATCCACTTTTTGCGCTTGATCCAAAAAGAACTCCGGTTAATTTCCATCACTGCACCTGTTGGACCATCTAATAGCTCCAACAATATGGCTTCTGCCTTTTGGCGGTAACGAACCCAATCATGTCTAGCCCAACGGTACACCATGCGTGCTTGCATTGTGGTTACTATAAAACTGCGCATACCTGAAAATCCAAAGGCACTCCTCTAATAGGATCTCGAAAAATGAGAGAAATGAAAAGACTAAGATATTGAATTTTCAATGAATTTTCAATATTTTTTCGAAATCCAGCCCATTTTCGTGTTCCAGCGTTGGCTTTTCTTCATTTGTCATTCACAATGGGATTACAGGTTTTAATCCATCAAACCATGTCTGGGATCGTTACACGCTTTGCACCCTCACCCACCGGTATTTTACATTTAGGCAGCGCCAGAACAGCTCTGTTCAACTGGCTGTATGCTCGACACTATGGTGGGAAATTTTTATTGCGTCTAGAAGATACGGATCAGGCGCGCTCTACCCAAGAATCGGCTGACAATATTTTATCCAATTTAAAATGGCTGGGTCTGGATTGGGATGGTGATGTGGTGATTCAATCCCAGCGACAAAAGCGACACCAGGACATCGCCCAACAGTTGCTGGATATGGGAAAAGCATACCGTTGTTATTGCACACCAGAAGAATTGGCAACCATGAAGGAAGATGCGCTGGCCCGCGGTTTACATCCCACCTATGATCGCCGATGGAGAGAGCGCACAGATCAACCTCAAGGTCCCTTTGTCATTCGATTAAAAGCGCCACTGAGAGGAGAAATCACCTTTCATGATACGGTTCAAGGCTTGGTCAAGGTGGATGCAGAACATTTGGACGATATGATTTTATTGCGCAGTGATGGAACCCCAACCTATATGTTGGCGGTGGTGGTGGATGATCATGATATGGGCATTACCCACATCATTCGCGGGGACGATCATTTAACCAATGGGTTTAGACAGCTGAATGTGTATCATGCCATGGGCTGGACTGCCCCTTCTATGAGCCATATTCCTCTGATTCATTCTGATGATGGTGCAAAATTATCCAAACGCCATGGGGCCATGGGCATTGAGCAATACCGTGCCGACGGATTTTTACCCGAAGCCCTGTGCAATGGGTTGTTGCGTTTGGGTTGGTCCCATGGCAATGATGAAAAAATTGATCAAGATCAAGCCATTGCCTGGTTTGATGGTACATCGTTGTCCAAATCCGCCGCCCGTTTTGATCAGGATAAAATCCTGTCATTAAATGGCCATTATTTACGCCAACGCACCTTGTCCGATGATGGTCTGGAATCCCTGTGGCATGATATCATCCATGAACCTTTAAATGCGCCTGCTGTGCCAGATGTGCTGTCCGTTGCGGCATGCTGTGTAGGAAAATCCATTTTACCGGCTCTGGCCCTGCGTGCCACCAGTTTATGTTCTTTACGCACACAACTGATTCCCTATTTGACCCCTTGTTTGGAAAACCCCCCCGTATTATCTGGCGATGATAGGTCCATGGTGTCTGAATTAATCCTCTCTTTAAGGGATTTATCCCCCTGGACCAGCGAGTGTATCGAAGGATTCTTGCGCGAGTGGTCCAGTACCCATTCTTTATCCTTTGGCTCGGTTGCAAAACCATTGCGTTTGGTCTTAACGGGCCAACCCATATCCCCGAGTTTAACAGACATCATGGTGGCTTTGGGGAAAGAATCCAGCCTGTTGCGCATGCAAAACAGCGTCAATGCCAGCCTTTGTGCATAAGAGAAATGATGGTGCATGGGGCCCCTGATGGGGGCCTTGCTGCGTGGGATAGGGATGGGGGCAAAAATTGGAAGAATCCCACATCGACGAATCAAACACAGCAGAATGGCAGGAAATCGAGCACACACTATGCATTTTTAACCCAAGGTTTGGGCTATGGTTTGCCATAGCGCCACCCCCTGCGGGCAAACAATAAAACCGCCAATACCACCATCATCATGGCAAAAATGCGATCCTGATGGCGCCCATAGGGCGTAATGGGGATGGCAAGGGGTAAACCACCATCCAACACACCGCGGGACCCCAGTGGCAAAGAGCCCAAAATACGGCCCAACGGATCGATGATGGCGGATATGCCCGTATTGGCCACACGGACCAGCGGTAAGCCTTCTTCTATGGCACGAAATCGGGCACACACAAAATGTTGATGGGGTCCCCAGGATTGACCAAACCAACCATCATTGGTGATGGTTAAAATCCATTGGGGCTGGGGTTCTGGCGCCCTTTGTGGCCTTGGTGCTTGCCCTAATCGTGGTTGTGGGGCGGCCTGTTCTGGCCTTGTCTGTGGTGCATGTATTCTTTGTGATGCTTTGGTAACCATGGGCATTCTGATGGTGCCTGGAAAAATGGATTCGTAACAAATCAAGCAGCGAAAGGGTGGCAATTCTGGGCACGTTAAAATATAGGCAGAAGAGCTGGTGGCCGTTGTGGCGCTTGCCCTAATCCTGGTTGTGCTGGTGTCCTTTACAACAATCCCGTCAGCCGATGTCGTTATGGCGCTGGTGAATGGG
>CAXNJQ010000016.1:0-8512 GCA_964202705.1 Holosporaceae bacterium | reverse complement strand
ACAAGACCAACGCTTTGTCCGATGACAGGCCAACGCCATTGTCATGAATGGATAAAACAAACCAATCGGGATTGTTTTCTGTTACAACGGTGATGCGGCCATCGCAACGTTTGGTTTCCTCTATGGATTCAATGGCATTTTTAAATACGTTGTTCAATACTTGCTCTATTTGTTGGGCATCACAGTACACCTGCATGCTGTGATGGGGGTATTCAAAATGAATGTTGGGATAGGCTTGTTGCAACAAAACAATCATTTGAACCACAACAATGTTTAAATCCGTATTCATCAATTGGGGGGCAGGCAAACGTGCAAAATCAGAAAATTCTGAAATCAGATTTCCAATATGATTGACCTGGCGAATGATGGTCTCGATACAATCTTCGAACACTTCTGGCTCTGTCTTGATTTCCTTGATGTATCGACGCCGCAACCGTTCAGCCGACAAGCTGATGGGGGTTAGAGGATTTTTGACCTCATGGGCAATGCGACAAGCCACATCCGACCAGGCGCTTTTCTTTTGTGCGGAAATCAACGTGCTGATGTCGTCTATGGTGACCACAACGGTATTGGTCAGCACCAAGCATTGAATATGCAAACGAAACGTGCGCATGTGGTTGCCCCGAATCAAGACCACAGGATCGCTGTGAATAATGGTGGTGTTGCGTAATGCTTGGTGAAACAGGGGGTAAAATTCAGGGGCCAGAGTCATTAAGTTTTGCCCTTGTAAGGGGATTGCGTGGGGAAATAAGGTCTCGGCATAAGAGTTTACAAATAAAATGGCACCAGAATGATCCAAGCTCATAACCCCAGAAGAAATCCCTTCTAGTACGCTCTCGATGAATAAATTTCGATTGTGCAAATGGGTATTTGCTGTATTTAGAGCTTTGGTCTTGGAACTAACCTCGGCCGACATGCTGTTGAACACTTGAATCAAATAGCGCAATTCAGTGGTGGCTGGCAAGTTTTTGGTTTGGATCAAGGGGGCTTGACCTTGTCTGACTTGCTCTGAAGCTTGGATCAATGCACTGATGGGTCCAATGGTTTGTTGGGCAAAAGACAGACCCCCAATCATGGCGACCAGAATCAAGATGATGGTAAAAATGATAAAAATAATGATGACGGTGGAAATCCAATGCTTTTTGTTTTCAAGATAATCTTGATAGGTGCGTGCGGCCGTGTGGGTTTCCGAAACGCGCTCTAGGATCATAGGGTCTGTGGCCCGACAGATGACCACAAAAGTATTGGTATGGGCATCCAGGGGGGCAATTTCTAAAAGATGCTTAAAATCTTGTGTACAACGAATATAGCCACCGTATTCCTTGGCATTTCGAATATCACTGCTCGTCAGACGTAATGTGCTCAGCCAATGACCATTGATGGACAGCGCTTGGGGCAGTACTGTAATAACAGAGGTTTTATTGGATAGGGTAATCAAAGGGCACGAGAAAATCATAGAATGAATGCCCTGCAATGCCTCGTGTCGATTCAAAATGGTTAACCATTTTGTGGTCATAAGCGGGCTGCTCTGGCCGGATCGATGGCCCAACGGGGTTGGGTATAAAAATGGATGGCGGGAAAGCCGTTGTAAATCATCCATCAGGGTGCGGCTTTGAAATTCAATTAATCGTTTTTGTTCTTGCAAATAATGTTGGGAAATGGCATCCGAACCGCTGATGGCCGTTTGAACCAGGCGGTTAAACCAGGTGTGCATTCCAATATGCAAAAAGAATATGGAAAAGGATGCCAAAACAAAACAGGGAATAATCACAAACAGAGCAAAGGCTCTGGCCATTTTGATTTGAAAACTGGATTTTCTGTCCGCTGTGGTCTGTGCCGGCCATAACCGGCGTAATTTTTTGACGATCCACACCATGAATCCCATGCTGCATATCCATAATACAGCCAGATTCAGACCGTGAATATTGAAAAAACCATCCAGAATCATGAACAGGCCGCAAGTGCTGTATCCTGAAAAACTTCAGTGGAATCTGGACCAGTGAGATTCGATTCTATGGCCCCATCATAAAATCGACGGATGTGATCCAGGATGGCGGTGGGTTCAGATTCTTGAAAAACCTGCATGCGAAAATCTGATGCGCCAGGCAGCCCCTTGCTGTACCAGGACAAATGTTTGCGGGCAAGCAGCAGGCCTTGTTGGGTGCCATAATAGGTCAAAAGATTTTGAAAATGATCGGATGTGATTGCTTTTTGTTCCGACAAAGAGGGGGCGGCTTTGTGTTGCCCTGTGTCTAGAAAATGTCGAATTTGTCCTAACAACCAGGGTTTTCCATAACTGCCTCGCCCAATCATAACCCCCGATGTGCGTGCAATGACTCTGGCCGCATCTTCTGGTGTTGTAATATCCCCATTGGCAATGATGGGAAAATCCACCGCATCTTGCAATGCATCGATAAAATCCCAATCGGCTTTTCCGGAAAACAATTGGGTACGCGTGCGCCCATGAACGGTGACATAGGCCAAGCCTTCTTGTTGGGCAATATGAATCATGTCTAGGGCATTTTGATGCTGATCATCCCAGCCTTTACGGATTTTTACAGTAACCGGAACGGGCACAGCCTTGACAATGGCTCTGAAAATTTTGGCGGCCAACGGCAAATCTTTCATCAAGGCAGATCCTGCATAACTGTTAATGGCAATTTTCTTGACAGGACAGCCCATATTAATGTCAATCAAATAGGCGCCCTTGTCCACGCTGAGGCGGGCGGCTTCGGCCATGATTTCTGGATCGTTTCCAGCCAACTGAACGGCAATGTTTTCCCCTTCTTGGCAATGACGCAGCATGGTTTTTTTGATCTGTCTAACCATGGATTGGCTGGCAATCATTTCCGATACGACCATGCTGGGGGCGCTGTACCGTTGAACCAGTTGACGAAAAACCCAATCCGTAACGCCTGCCATGGGGGCCAACATGATAATGGGCTGGGGGAGGGATGCCAAAACACCAGGTAATGGGGGGCGCATAAAACAGATCAGATTAAAATTCCATATATCTCTATTAAAAAGGCTATTTCCTTCTTTGGCAAGAAAGGGTAATCAGGAAATAGGGCAAGCAAAGGCTAACGGTCATTCCATTATTTTGATATTCTGTTGATTCATAAATGAAAAAAATACGATCCATGAATGACTTTTTGAATCATTTTGTAAAATGTATTCCGTCTTCTCCTACCCTTGCCATGTCTGAACAAGCCAATCAATTGGCCAAACAGGGCATAGAGGTCGTTAATCTCAGTGTCGGAGAACCCGATTTACCCGTTCCAGAATGGGTGCGCAAGGCCGCCACAGACGCCATTATTCGCGGAGAACACGTGTATACGCCCATTGCGGGGTTGCCAGAGTTGAGGCAGGCCGTTGTGGATAAATTGGTCAGAGAAAATCATGTATTGGGATACCAGCCCAGCCAGGTCATTGTGGGCAATGGGGCAAAACAAGTGTTGTTTAATGCCTGCATGGTGCTGTTTCAATCGGGTGATGAGGTCATCGTACCGGCCCCCTATTGGGTGTCATATCCCACCATGGTGGAAATGTCTGGCGCCACACCTGTGATTGTAAAGTGTCCAGAAGGGGATGGTTTTAAGCTGTCGGCTAAAGGATTGCGTGCCAACATTGGCCCAAAAACCAGGGGGATTTTCTTGAATTCCCCCAGTAACCCTACAGGGGCGGTGTACACACCAAAAGAATGGCGCGATTTGGCTGACGTGTTGCTGGAGCATCCAGACCTATTCATTATTTGTGATGATATTTACGAACATTTGGTCTATGCGCCCTATCATTTTACGACCCTGTTGCACATAGAGCCTGCCCTAAAAGATCGGACATTGGTGGTCAATGGATTATCCAAATCCTTTTCCATGACGGGATGGCGTGTGGGGTATGGTATTGGTCCTGCAGCCATTATTGCAGGTATGACACGTTTGCAGTCTCACAGCACGTCTGGAGCCAGTTGTATTGCCCAGTGGGCAGCCGTCAATGCCCTGAACGATCCACAATCTCAAGGTTTTTTACAAGATCGAAGAGGGATTTTTGAAAAAAGACGGGATATTTTGGTCCAAGGTTTGCAAGAAATCATGCCGGTGCAATCCCCTGCTGGGGCATTTTATATCTATGCCAATGTGTTGGATTTGATGAAACAAAAGGGCCTGCATTCGGATTTGGATTTGGGCCAAGCCATGTTAAAACAAGCCCACGTCAGTGGCGTTCCAGGAACAGAATTTGGTTTGCCGGGATACATGCGTTTTTCCTATGCCACAAGCGAAGATCGATTAAATCAAGCCATACAGCGTTTGCAAAACTGGGCCAGACCATCCTGTTAAGGTAAGAAATCATGCTGGGGGCCAAAATCCCCCAGTTCTTGTTTTTCAGCCATCAGGGCAACCTTGTGGTGCTCGTATGCGGATGTCAATATTTTTCCCAAACTTTTTTGACATTTAGGGCAGGCATAGGGTGCGGCCTCCAGAGGGATGTATTTCTTTTCAACCTGATGCTTTTTCCCCCTCCATTGACTGCCCAGTTGGCAGGCGGATAGGCCCAGAATCATCAGCATCATCAGAACCCTTGAAACAAGGTTTTGTACCGAATCAACCTGTTGCATTGGATTAAAACAATCCGGCTGGATCGGTGCTTTTTAATTGTCGTACGGCCAGTAAACCCGCCACCGCACACATGGTAAAAATCAAACACCAGACGGAAATAATGGTATCCAAGGGCAACAGCATGGGTAACTTTGTCACGGATTCCGTTAAATAATATAATCCTTTGGCCGCCAAAACCCCTGGTATAAATCCCAAAATGGCCAACCACAGGGCCGATGAAATCACAACATAACTTAAATACCGTTGCGAATAGCCCATGGCACGCAAGGTCGCGTATTCGGCAATGCGATTTTTGACATCGGTGAATAGAATTTGATACACAATAACCATGCCGACAATCAATCCAATGGCAACCCCCATGCCAAAGGTAAAGCCAATGGATGTGCGTTTTTTCCAATAATTTTCTTCGTGTTCGATCAATTGCTCATACCGTAAAATCTGAATCATAGGAGAGCTAAGCTGGGTTAATTCTTTTTGTGTTTGAATAATATCAGCGCCCTTTTTTACCCTTAATACCCCGATATGAGTAATGGTTTTAGAGATGCTGGGAAATAGGTTGTAAAAAGTTGAATGACTGACGATGCCGTTGCCCGTTGCGGCAAAGGACGCCCCCATCTTAAAGGTTCCGATGGCTCTGGCATGAACGTCATTGATTTCTATGTCCAGTATGCCGTTTTTGTCCAGTAAATCAGAAACAGGACCAAATTCAGGTTTGGACAACGCATCAAAAATCAGGGTATTCCGCATGTTTAAAAGGCCAACGGATGGGGATTTTTCTAGTCCATCAATGACAGAATGATTTGGATTAACGCCAATGACCAGAATCGTTGCAATTTCTTTGGTTAGAGGGTTTTTCCATTTTCCAGCGGATAATAAAACGGGGGAAAAGGTGGCCACGTCTGGATGCCCATACAATCGAGCCAAATGGGTTTTTTCAAAGGGTTGCCCTTGCCATATGGCATTGGTTTGATTGTGCATCACAAACAAATCCCCTTTGAGGTGTCGGGGCAAATTGGCGGCACTGCGGAACAGAGAATCCCTAAATCCCAACTGCATAAAAACCAGTACGCAGGCAAACATGACTCCGAACAAGGCTGTTAGCGTTTTTGAACGCTCGTAAAATAACTGGCGATAGGCCAATCGGCAGGCAAAGTAAAAAGACATAGACTCTGGGATTGCGCTTGAGATGAAAAACTTTTTTAAGGATTTTTTCCCTAAAAAATCTATGTTTTCAGTGTAAGGGTAAACCAATGCTTTGTCCACCTGAAAAGGGCGCTAGCCAAACTTTTTAAAATGTGATAAATAGTAGGGACATCTAAACTATAATAAATGATCAAAATGAGTTCTGTTCAAAGTGCGTCCGAGCGCGTCAAAAAAATCGTAATAGAAAATTTGCGTGTTTCAGAGGAAAAAGTAGTTGATGAGGCCCGATTTGCAGAGGATTTAGAGGCAGACAGTCTAGATATCGTAGAACTGATCATGGCATTAGAAGAAGAATTTAAGTGCGAAATCCCAGATTCAGAGGCTGAAAAAATTCGTACCGTTGGGGATGCCATCAATCATTTACAGGCCCACCTTGATCGCACAGCGGCTCATTCAAACACAGCTGTATAATGACAAATCACGCTCATATTCCTCAAGATTCTTCTTTGTATCCTTTTGGGATGCTTGAAAGCGCATTTCTCCCCACACGTCGCCGCATTGTGGTCACGGGTATGGGGATGGTGACACCTTTGGGATGTGGCGTTAACACGGTTTGGGATCGGATTATTGCTGGACAAAGCGGCATTCGTCCCATTGCCCTGTATGATAAAAGAGAGCAATTTAAGTCTCAGATTGCAGGCGAAGTGCCCGAAGGGTCTTATCAGCCATCAGACTATTTGCAAAAGAATATACGTAAAATGGGCCGCTTTATTCGATGGGCGCTGGTGGCCGCAGGAGAAGCACTGGAAGATGCCCGTTGGGATCCGTCTGAAAGTATGGAAAAAAGCGTGCGTACCGGTGTGATTTTAGGTTCTGGCATCGGTGGGTTACCTGAAATCGAGGCAGAAGCCGATCGGTTTACGGCCGGTCATCGCATCAGTCCATTTTTTGTACCATCGGCTCTGATTAACTTATCAGCCGGACATGTATCCATTGCCCATGGCATCCGTGGTCCTAATATTTCCGTGGTGACGGCCTGTTCTTCTGGATCTCATGCCATAGGCGAATCCATCAACGCCTTGCGCTGTGGCAAAGCGGACGTGATCG
Organism: Holosporaceae bacterium; assembly: GCA_964202705.1. Taxonomy (GTDB): domain Bacteria; phylum Pseudomonadota; class Alphaproteobacteria; order Holosporales; family Holosporaceae. Next base: position 1,649 of record CAXNJQ010000016.1, on the reverse strand, counting down.
TAACGGGGGGGTGTGAAGCCGCCATTTGTCCCCTGGCCGTTGGTGGGTTTGATTCTATGAATGCCCTGTCCAGAAAACGCAACGATTGTCCAGAGCAAGCCTCTCGGCCTTGGGACAAGGATCGTGATGGGTTTGTCATTGGTGAGGGCGCAGGGGTGCTGATTTTAGAAACCCTGGAACATGCTCTGGCCAGAAATGCTAAAATTTATGGCGAAATTTTGGGCTATGGCTTATCGGCCGATGCCTTTCATATGGCTTCACCTCCTGAAGGTGGCGACGGTGCATTTTCAGCCATCACCATGGCATTAAACGATTCAGGATGTCGTCCAGAAGACATTGGATACGTTAATGCCCATGCCACATCAACGCCACCAGGAGATTTGGCCGAATTGCGTGCCATGGAGCGTATTTTCCCTGCTGGAACAAAAATCTCATCGACAAAATCAGCCATTGGTCATTTGTTGGGTGCTGCTGGCGCTGTGGAGGCTATTTTTACGCTAAAGGCCCTGCAGGATCAGATTTTACCCCCCACTTTAAACTTACATAATCCAGAATCCACATCCTTGCATTTGGTGGGGCCAGAGGCAGAAGCGGTCAGAGGTTTAAAATATGCCGTATCCAATTCCTTTGGATTTGGTGGTACAAACGCCAGCTTGGTTTTTTCCAGTTTTTTGGATTAGGCCTAGGGGGGCTGTTTTTTTGAACCTGTTGCCCCTTTGAATGCATCGCCATTGTTTTGTTGTTTCGTTACCTACTTCCCCTGTTCTTGTGGGTTAATGGTGCTGTAAAACACACGGTGATCCGTGCCTTCTAACCAGTGGGGTAAGGCAGAAAGCAGGGGCAAGGGGCGCACATCCATGGCCTGCAGACGGGCAAGGGGCATCCATTGAAATGCAACGTGTTCCTCTTTTTGAGGGATCATATCCCCAAATGACAGACTTGTCATACAGATTTTGAAAATCATATTTATGTCATGGGTATGACAACAGATCTCATCGCCTGGAAAAGACCATGCATGTTCTATCATTCCCAAGAATTGTTCGATTTCTGCGTCCAATCCTATTTCTTCTTGTATCTCGCGAATCAGGGCATGTTCTGCCGATTCTTGAAACTCTATATGCCCACCAGGAAGGTAATAAAAATGACGATTTAATTCATAATAATGAAAGGGATAGGGCCTTGGATCATAGGCGAGCAGAATATGCCCTTGATCCACGATGACGCCTCTGCTGAGCACATGAATACCCTTCTTATTCATGGTTTTTTCCTTGTTTATGTGTTCATTTGCGATGTTGCGTGGGCGCCCCTTTAATCAACCCATCAAAACCCCAAGAGACCTTAAGGATTGTGGTACAGGGTGGGCATTCACGAATTGGAGTATCCAACGGGCCGCTGTAACAGGACAAACGACTGTTGTATCAACCGTAAAATCATAAGCACCCAAAACCCCGCGATGGACACGATCCATTTGATCGTTGGATAACCCAATACAGCGATCACCTCTTAACCTTTCGCGCTCTTGCATCACAGCCAGATCGCAAAAAATGCCGATGTAATACACGGTATACGCCCGCAAATGCTGGGCATAGGCTTTTAAAGTTTCTTGGTCCAACAACACCTCGTCAATGATGAGATTATTTCCGTGTGAT
>CAXNJQ010000015.1:0-8570 GCA_964202705.1 Holosporaceae bacterium | reverse complement strand
TATGAGATCGTCTAGATTAAATCTTGTGAGATCGTCTATATTAAATCTTGTGAGATCGTCTATATCTTGATCCATTGCATGCATTGAAGAGTTTAAATATCTATTCCTCGAATCATTGGATGTGTTTTCCACCCCCAACTCACGGTCTTCCACCCTAGCCCCACGGGTTAGCGCCATAGAATTGCCATTGGATGTGTTTTCCACCGCCTGAACAGAAGGGGTTAGCCCCACAAGAAAGATGGCAAACAAGCTGATATATTTTTGCACTTTTTTCACTCTGTTAAAGCTTTTTTTCTTCTTTACTATAACCCATTAAAATGAATAGTTGCATAAAAAGCAATTAGAAATCCTTAAAATACAGGCCCCATCAAGGCGTCCCAGGTTTTGTGGCCGCACAGCACAGCATGATATACTGAAAAAAACAGCCGTAATTTTATGCCCTTTGATTCCAATGAGTGGTGGAATGAGCACGGCCCCTTTCGATTGCTGCACGAATGTTTACCTTTGCGCATGACATTCATTTTGAACACGTTGCGTCAGGAAAATCAGGACATACAGCGGCCATTAACGGGTTGGCATGGGGTGGATGTGGGGTGTGGGGCAGGGCTAACCAGTGAACCTCTGGCCCGTTTAGGTGCCCATGTTGTGGGCATCGATCCTGAACCCCAGGCCATTATGTGCGCCCAAAATCATCTGAACCAATGTCACGATGTCAATCTGGATATAAAATATATCTGTCAAGATCCGTTAACGTGGTCATGCCCCCATCCTGTGGATTTAATCGTTATTTTCGAGGTTTTGGAACATGTGGAAAACCCAAACGCATTGCTGGAAAAAATGGTGTCGTGGTTGCGCCCAGGGGGTATGATCATGGGATCCACCATCAATCGTACCAAAGCATCGTCTGTTTTGGCCATTGATTGGGCTGAAAACATTCTGGGCCTGGTGCCGCCTGGAACCCACCGTTCTGACCTGTTTTTAAAACCAGAAGAAATCACCTCTGCTCTGGATCAATACGGGTGCGATTCCATTGAAATCCAAGGATATATATACATCCCCATGGTGGGATATAGATACAGCGCTTTTTCTGGCATCAATTACTTTTTTTCCGCCCGCAAACCCCCACCCCATCATCAGGCACCCTTATGAAAACATTTTCCTTCTATGCCCTCATCTGGGGATTCATCCTGTCGGGTTGCACCCCCCTGTTGAACCAAAAAACCACCCATCAGTTGTCCCACGTGTTCATCGAACGCATGGATGGACGTATGGGCCAGGTGTTGCGCAATCGCCTGAAAAATGCCCTTCACCCCACCACACCACTGTACACCTTGACCATAACGTTAAGGGATCAAACCCGACCGCTGGTTTTAAATCGACAAGGACAAAGCGCCATAGAACATTACATCCTGAAGGCGGAATATAGGCTGTGCCGACGTCAAGATGAATGCATCATTGGCAAGGGAAAAATCCGTGTTTATGGCGTAAAACCCATGACCGTGTCCTATTATTCCCAAACGGTGATGGATCAGGCCACCCAAGAACGCGCCTACGAATCCTTGGCAGAAAAGATCATCCATGCGGTTGCCATGGATTTGAATAGGGCACCTGCCTGTACATGCCCTGTGTTAAAACCCATGCCCCATCACGAGAGTTACACCATCGCGAAATAGACTGTTATCAGACCAAAGGGCAGGGCACGCCTTATTAAACCAGATCACAGGCAAGGGTAAGGGGAGGTACCCCATCCATACAAGATGGGGCGTGTCGCTTCTAGGGGGGATTTACCTTTGAGCAATAGGGCAGTGATAATAAAGGATCCTGTACAACGATGCACCCCATGACTCTGCCCAGTTCGGCAAAAAAAGCCTATGTCTGTCAACAATGTGGTTCGGTTACACCGAAATGGAAGGGCAAATGCGATGAATGCCAACAGTGGGACACCTTGGTTGCTGAAACCGTCAGCATTTCCATTTCCACAGATGGGGTTCACGCCTTTGAAACATTATCCCAAGCAGACGAACACCAGTTCCCCAGAGTATCCACAGGAATGAGCGAATTTGATCGGGTCTGTGGCGGAGGCATTGTGGCAGGATCCGTGTCATTGGTGGCGGGCGATCCTGGCATTGGTAAATCCACCTTGCTGTTGCAACTGGCGGGCATGATGGCACCAAAAACGGCCGTGGTGTATGTGTCAGGCGAAGAGTCTTCGGCCCAAATTCGACTGCGAGCCAAGCGTTTAGGTCTGCAAGATGCCAACGTGCATATCATCAGCACCAATCAATTGGATACGGTTTTACCCATGATTCCAAAGGTTTTGGTTCCAGGTGTATTGCGTGGATTCATCATTATTGACTCTATCCAAACCATGATGTTGAAATCAGCCGGCGCCACACCAGGCACATTGGGGCAAATCAGAGAATGCATCAATACGCTGATTACCCTGGCCAAATCCACGGGTCTGGCCATTATGGTGGTGGGCCATATCACAAAAGATGGCATGATTGCCGGACCAAAGGTGTTAGAGCATATGGTGGATACGGTGCTGTATTTCGAGGGAGATAACAATCGACCCTATCGATTGTTGCGCACCATAAAAAATCGTTTTGGGGCCACCCACGAAGTCGGCGTGTTTGATATGGTCAGCGGCGGATTGCGCGAAGTCACCAATCCATCGGCTCTGTTCATCAGTCCCCGTCAACAAGAAATCCCTGGTGCCTGTATTTTTGCCGGCATGGAGGGCACACGCCCTTTGCTGGTGGAATTTCAAGCCCTGTCCACGCCATCATTTTTGGCCAGCCCCAGGCGCTCTGTGGTGGGGTGGGACAGCAACCGGTTGTCCATGATCTTGGCGGTACTAGAGGCCCGCTGTCAGCTGTGTTTTTCCAAAAAAGATGTATTTTTGACCGTTTTGGGCGGCATTCGCATTGGCGAGCCGGCGGCCGATTTATGTGTGGCATTGGCATTATTGTCGTGCTTGAAAAAACGACCCTTGCCCAAACGGGCCATTGCCTTTGGTGAAATTGGTCTTACGGGCGAAATCTATCCCACAGCTTTTGGGGAACACCGTCTTCGAGAAGCAGAACAATTGGGGTTTTCCCATGTGTTTATGCCCGACAGTGCCTTATCCACCCACAGCATGGCCCTAACTTCGTTAAATCATGTAAAAGATCTTGATCTTTGGTTCCGCTCATGATCTCCTGATAAGGTCTTTTCACTGGAAATACAATGGATATAGGATACTCTCAATTTAACACCTTTGATTTGTTGATTCTGGTAACCTTGGGTTTTTCTCTTCTGATTGGTTTTACCAGAGGGTTTGTACGGGAAATTTTTGGCTTGGGGGCATGGCTGGGGGCAGCGCTCGTTGCAAAAAAAGACTTTCAATGGCCAAAAGACTTTTTTACCCAGTGGATTGATAACCCGTCGATCTTGAAAGGGGCTGGATTCTTTTCCGTTTTTTGTCTGACTTTGGTGGTTTTTTTATGCTTGGCCCAATGGCTATCCATGATGGTTGAAAAGAGTTTTGCCAAACCAGTGGATCAATCCTTGGGTCTGGTTTTTGGATTTATCCGGGGTCTGGCCCTGATTTGTGGCGCCTATGTTGGGACATTGTTCATGTTTCCATCCGACAAGATTCCCACCATTGTCAATTGCTCGAAAAGTGCAACCTGGTTAAATCATGGGGCCTTTTTTTGCGCTCAGCACTTACCAGAATCTTTGAAAAACCAGGATTTGTTCGTTAAAAACTTGAAGGAGCTAGACCTCTCCCCCAGAAATTCTGATGCCTTGACCCAATCTCTGTCTGCCCCGAAACCAGAATCAGTGGATTAAAAGGGTACTGACTCAGCCCTGTTCCCATCCGGCAGGGGGGTCGGCGCGCCCTGCCTCATCCCTTTATGCAGCGGCAGATTCAGCCACCCCTGCAAACGTTGGCTTAGACGGTGTCATGATGGCTTGAGTTGCCCCTTGGTCACCATGATCCTTGGGTTTGGATTGCACAGATGGCAAGGCCTTTTCAGACGATGGTTGGGCCAAATTTTGGGCGTGTTCCAACAGACCCAATATCTGACTGCACGATTGATCTAAAAATGCTTTGCTTAACACCAAGCCACTGTGGTGGGGGTCCAGCAAGGCTTGAAAATGATCCAGACCACGGATGGGGTTGGATACCATCAACACCAAGTGATTTTTCAACCGATGCATTTGTGCCAATAATGCCTGGCTCTGGGCTGGAACACGTTTTGATTGTATATACAAATCATTCAACCAATGGCCCCATAAGATCACCGCCGTTTTTTTACACAATTTTTCCAAAATCAAGCCATCTTTTTCTGACAACTGGGAATGGATATCGGACAATTCATCGATGGCCTTGCGTATCATTTCCCACTTTAATCCCATGGCTTTGTTGGCGTACGGTGTCATGCCCAAATGGGCGTCGGAAAAAATGGTGTCTATTTTTTCATGCATGGATTGGTTCAAAGTATGCAACAATTGACCATGGTGCAACAGTGCAGGCAAATAGTTCTGTAAAGAACCCCAATCTTGCCGTAACATCTTCAAACGATTGTTCAGTTTATTCCGTGCCATCATATGGGGAATGCCAATAAATGATTTTAATATGGATTCGTATTGTCCATTCAACTCATCCACCATTTTTAACAATGCCGCTTCAATGCCATAATCATCTTTTTCAGTGCCGTCAACGGATTGGATGAGCAGGTCTTGCAGCGCATTCATTTTTTCAGAACACTCTTTTTGATGTAAACGGTTTTCTTGCAACAACATACGCAAACTTTTAGGCGAAAATTCCTGTAAATCCAGGTGTATCGGATGGGCCAATGCCGCACTTTGGGCCCGTTTACGGACCAGTTCTAACCTATTGAAAATACCTTTTGCATGGTACGAAATGCGATTAATAATGATCGATGGGGAAAAAAGATACCGCTTTTCTATTTGATGGGCCAATTGCACTGCCCAGTTGCGCAATTGGTCATCGCTGCTGTGAGACAGATTGGTATTGATTTCAGGATTTTGTTGCAAAAAATCATCCACATATTCGGCCAAAACCGCAACGCGCACCAGATGCATTTTCAGGGGTATGCGCTGTTTTTCTGGGGAAAAACCTGGTGCACATTCTGCAGTGCTTAAAACCGCCGACATCATCCATACCATAAACATGGTTTTTTTATAATGCATCGTCACCTTTTTTACGGATCTATGAGATTAACCTTACGACCAGTATCCTAAAAAAATCCTCTACAAATCAATGGGTTTTCAAGAAAAATACCCTTGCTTGCCTAGCATGATTCCATGTTAATCCAGTCTATACCGCAACCCCTTTTAAACTGTTGTGGGATGACCATTGGATTTGAATGTTTAATATATCGCCCACTGCGCAAAATGGGTGGGTAAAATGCACGCTATGCATGTATTCACTGCGCCCCATGCATCCATGATCTTCGTCCACGCGTTCCACCAAAACAGGGATAATTTTATCATGAAAGGTTTGATTAAAGGCCAATCGATGGCGATCCAAAACCCCATTCAGATGCTGTAAGCGCTCACTTTTTATGCTTTCATCCAGTTGCTTGACCATGGCTGCGGGTGTGCCAGGCCGAGGACTGTACATAAAGGAAAAGGCTTGGGCAAAATGAACCTGATCAATCAAATGGCATGTATCTTGAAAATCGTCGTCACTTTCCCCAGGGTATCCCACAATAAAATCTGATGAAAAGGCCATTTTTGGATTATATTCCAGAAATTTTTCAATGATGTTCAGATAAAATTCACGGGTATATTGTCGATTCATACGGGCCAACACCCGATTAGAACCCGATTGTACGGGCAAATGCAAAAAGGGCATCAAAATGCCGATGTCTCTGTGGGCACACAACAAATCATCGTCCACATCCCTTGGATGCGATGTGGTGTACCGTAAACGGGTTAATCCAGGAAATTCCGCCAGCGCCATAATTAATCGCCCCAAGGATGTTTCTTTACCACCAGCATCCAATCCATGATAGGCATTAACGTTTTGCCCCAAAAGCGTAATTTCCTTGGCCCCCAAATCCACCAAACGTTTGGCTTCTTGCAATACGTCCGACAAGGGTCGTGAATATTCTGGACCGCGGGTATAGGGCACCACACAATACTTGCAAAACTTGTTACAGCCCTCTTGGATGGACAAAAAGGCCTGGGGTCCCTTTAATCCGCGCCCTTGGGGCAATTCATCGAATTTTTCCATTTTTGGAAAACCCAACGTTACTTTGGGTTGATCGGGTTGAGCCCACAAAATGCGCATCACCGTTTCAGGCAATGTATGGTATGTCTGAGGCCCCACCACCACATCCACATACGGCGCACGCTTTAAAATATCGGCACCCAGTGCTTGGCCCACACAGCCTGCCACAATAATGATGGTGGATTTTCCCATATCTTTACGCTTGTTTTTAACAATACGAAATCGGCCCAATTCGGAAAACAGTTTGTCCTCTGCTTTGGCTCGGATATGACAGGTGTTGACGATGATCAAATCGGCCGTATCCACCTGATCTGTGGCTTGAAACCCCAGGGGAACCAGTGCTTCTTCCATGCGTTCAGAGTCATAGACGTTCATTTGACAGCCATAGGTCTTGATGAACAGTCGTTTGGTGGTGGCCGTTTCTGGGGGCAGGGGGGCAAAGCGTTCTGCGGCACCCAGAGGGTTGATGGTCTGGGCAAGGCTGGAAAAAGTGCTCATAGGTCCGCATGTTGAATTTTTATGATCATAAAATAAAAGCAGTCCTGCAGCAAGGTCAAAGGCAAAAAAGCACCCTGTATTTCGATAAAAAATCGTATAAACTGGACATATGGTTATCCCGTGGGTACAGTTTTTTGATGGGCAATTTATTGGCATATCCAGACACCCCCTTACCCTTAACCATTACTCAAATCTCAGGGTATTTGAAACAGCACATCGAAAAAGGATTTTCAGCAGTCTGTGTGCAAGGCGAAATTTCTGGATGCAAACAGCATACCTCTGGCCACACGTATTTTTCCCTAAAAGATGATCAGTGTGTCATGGATGCCATTTGTTGGCGTGGAACCAAACTGCAAACCCCGCTGCACGATGGGGCTCTGGTGATTTGCAGGGGGCGCATTACAACCTATGGCGCGCGATCTAAATACCAATTCATCATGGAAAGCGCAGAGCCAGCTGGTCAAGGGGCCTTATTGTACTTGATGGAACAGTTAAAGGTCCAACTGACCAAAGAGGGGCTGTTTCAACGGGATCGAAAAAAGCCATTGCCGCGATTTCCCCGTTGCATTGGCCTGATTACATCGCCTACGGGTGCCGTTATTCAAGACATGTTGGTGCGTTTTTCTGATCGTTTGCCTTGCCGATTGTTGCTCTTTCCTGTGGCGGTGCAGGGCAGCAATGCGGTACCCGATATTTTAAAGGCCCTGAGATTCTTTCACCAACACCATGTACGTCCCGATGTGCTGATTATTGCGCGCGGTGGTGGGAGCATGGAAGATTTGTGGGCCTTTCATGATGAATCAATGGTCAGGGCAGTGGCATCAAGCGAAATCCCCATTATTTCTGCCATTGGTCACGAGACTGACACGACGCTAACGGATTATGCGGCCGATTGTCGCGCCCCAACCCCAACGGCGGCAGCCGAAATGGTGTTGCCGCTGATTTCCGATGTACAAGACCACATCCACAGCTGTATGACCTTATTGCGCCGTGCATTGCATCATGAGTACCGTTTAGGACGAGCCCGATTAGACAATCTGGTTCATCGTTTACAATCCATCACATCTGCGACATTGCCCGCAGAGCAACGCTTGGACGATTGTTTTGATGCCTTGGTTAAGCGCATTTCCCTCTTTATGACTGAAAAAGAGCATCTGTGGGCATTAATCGGACAAAAACTGGGTCAAGGCCCCATCAGAGATATTGTAAGCCATCAGAACCACATCATGGGTCTTGGCCAACATTTAACGCGATTAATGGCTGAAAAAATCCATGCTTTTGAATCCCTGTTAGGCAATTATGATCGATTGTTGGCCCAATTGTCGTACCAAAAAACCCTGGAACGGGGCTTTTCATTGGTGTTATTTGGGGATAAAAAACTGTGCTCTTCCAGAGACATGGCCTTAGGAACAGACGTGCTGTCCATCCAGTTTCATGACGGCAGCGTGCCCGTTTCCGTCAACAAAAATTTCACTTAATCCAAGGTGGTGTGCAAAAACTTGGCGATTTTTATGCAATGGTGTATTATATATTAAATAGATAAATGATAGAGTCCATGGCTACTGAGCCTTTGTCGATCCCTGAACGATCTCTTTCTTCATTTGATTGGCCGTCTTTTCATGCCCGCACCAGACTGCATTTTCAAGAGCACGAGTGTGTTCGGGATATGGTTTTTTTCGATACAGCCGATCAAGTTGTTTCGGCATTAAAAGAACTGTACCAACGTCAAGTCACCCAAGCCCGGCAAACCATATTTTCGGATCAACGATCTGTGGGGTCCCACAGTTATCCCTATTTGGGCATTTACGTTCCCCTATGCGATTCT
>CAXNJQ010000014.1:0-9900 GCA_964202705.1 Holosporaceae bacterium | reverse complement strand
TTGCCCTTTTTATTCAGCTTTGCGGGCAGTTGGGTGGGGTCTGCTTTGCGTAAACTGACGGACGACCCAGACGAAGTCAAGGACGAAGAAAGCCATCAACCCGTGGCGCGTAAAAAGTCCATGTTTTTAGGGCGCTTGTTTGCCCATTACTGGAAGGATATGCTGCGGGTTGTGGTGATTGATGTGGTGGTGGCCGTGGGGTTTTTTCTGGTCACCGTTTATATCATGACGCACGTACAAAATTATGGCCAGGTGGGGTATCCTTTTTCAGCCAACACTCTGAGTATGCTGGCCTTTGCTTGCGCCATTCCTGTTTCGGGGTGGCTGAGTGATCGATGGGGCGCCATTACGATGATGCAGCGATCCATTTTCTTGCTCTGCCTGATCAGCGTGCCGTGTTTTTGGGGATTGACCAGTGCCATATTTTGGGTTGTTTTGGTCTCACACGGTGTATTATCGGCGGTAATGGGGTGCATTTTTGGGCCTGTTCCATCCTTAATGGTGTCCATTTTTCCCAGACAGGTTCGCTATTCCGGTGTATCCATTGCCCACAATATCAGCATGGCCATATTTGGGGGCAGTGCACCAGAGGTCGCCATCTATTTAATTGATCGTACATCCTGGATTTTGATGCCTGGTATATTTTTAGTCACAGCTGGCGTGATATCCTGGTATGGTCTGGCCAGTTTAAAACGATCGAGGACAGAAAAAATGGCTTGAAAAAGGGGAATGGTCCATGGGGAGAGCTGAAAATTCATAAGAACCGTTAAAAAACGAGGAATTGTGTATGCAGATTGTGGTGAAAAAGTTTGGAGGAACATCATTGGCCAATGTGGATAATATTCACCATGTGGCCAACGTCATACATCAATCGCAACAAAAACAGTCGGCGTGTGTGGTGGTGGTTTCAGCCATGGCGGGGACCACAAACAATCTGCAATATTGGTGCAATGAATTGGGTGCATCCTTGGGGCCCAATCCTGATCGAGACATGGTTTTGTCATCGGGAGAAATGATCACGGCTGGTCTGTTATCCATTGCTCTGCAGGCCAGAGGTGTACCTGCGCGAGCATGGACGGGGTGGCAAGTCCCCATCGTGACAAACGAAGATTGGGGGCGTTGTGATGCTGTTTTTACGGGGTCCTCTGCACTGCTGTCGGACCTTTCATCGGGTATTGTCCCTGTGGTGTGTGGGTTTCAGGGGGTGACTCCTGGCGGGCGCATCACCACCTTGGGCAGGGGAGGGTCGGATACCACAGCCGTTATTCTGGCGGCGGCATTAAAGGCAGAGGTGTGCGAAATTTTCACCGATGTCCAGGGGGTTTATACGGCCGATCCAGCCTATGTTCCAACGGCGCGTGCCTATGGGGCTGTATCTTACGAGGCCATGTTAACACTCAGTCAATTTGGGGCAAAAGTATTGCATGCCAATGCCATCATTTGGGCTAAAAATCACGGCATTCCTTTGCATGTTTTATCCACGGCCAAACCCGATCAATCGGGAACGTGGATTAAGGAAAATGCCCAACAGGTTTGTGGAATTGTGTATAAACCGGTGCTGGGTTGGCGCATGAACTCCTTACCAGATCAAGAGCAAGAGATGACAGGTATCGCCATCATTGATCGATGCGTATCGGCCAAAGGATTGCATTTTTTAACGTGGGTTGATGATTATCATCAGGTAAAGTCCCAATGGCCGGATGCCGTCTGTTCTGATCCAAAAATGTTGGTCAGTTTAATTGGGAATTCCAGCCGTTGTGCTCAGGGTGCCTTGCGCAATGCCCCCCGTATTCCCATAGAGCATTGCGTACAGCAACCAGGTATTTTGGGTGTGATGGTTGAGCAAAAACATGCCTATGATATGATACGGCATGTTCACACACATTTGGTATAATATGGGCAACGGGGAATATATGGGTCAATTGGACCGATTTTGGTCCAAAGGGTTGGCTTTTTTAGGCTGTCGTTACAGTATTTTGGGTGGCGCCATGACATGGATTTCCAATCATACATTGGTTTCTGCTTTGTCGAGAGCAGGGGGGTTTGGTGTTTTGGCTGGGGGTTCTTTATCCCCAACGGCGTTGCGCACAGAAATAGAACTGACACAAAAAACGGTTCAGGGCCATCCCTTTGGGGTTAATTTGATTGTTTTTCATCCACAAATCGATGCATTAATTCAGGTCTGCATAGAAATGAATGTCACCCATGTGTTTTTAGGTGGCGGCATGCCGTCTCAACCCATGATTGATACCTTGCATCAATACAACATTCGTGTGGTTGGGTTTGCTCCATCGGCATTGTTGGCGCGACGCATGGTGCGTATGGGGGTTGATGCTCTGATTATCGAGGGGCATGAAGCTGGCGGTCATGTTGGGCCCGTATCCACCCATGTGTTGGCTCAGGAAATTTTACCCATTGTGGATGTTCCCCTTTTTATAGCCGGTGGCATTGGGGATGGCAGAGCCATCATGACGTATTTATTGATGGGGGCATCGGGATGCCAATTGGGGACGCGATTTGTGTGCGCCAGTGAATCGTGTGCCCATGATGCGTTCAAGCAGGCCTTTATCAGGGCTGCGGCCAGAGATGCCACATTGTCACCACAATTGGACCCAGCATTTCCCATTATTCCAGTCAGAGGGTTGGAAAATGAGGGCAAAAAACGTTTTATGGCCTATCAGGCAGAGGTCATCGCCGCATACAAGCGCAACGAGTGTTCCAAAGAAAAAGCACAGATGGATATTGAAATGTTTTGGGCAGGGGCATTGCGGCGTGCGGTTATGGAAGGGGATGTTGTAAACGGATCGGTTATGGCGGGTCAAAGCGTGGGGATGGTGACAAAAATTGAACCGTGTCACAGCATTATTCATTCGCTGGTGACCCAGGCGCTGGACCATCTGCAAGGATTACAGCATCATTTTTCCCAAGATGGGGTGGCACAAAAAGCATCAGAAAAGCCAGCTTGCGTTTTGGTTCGGTAAAGGGCGTGCCCCATAAGTGGGCACGATCATGTGGGGGTTGGGTGGAATAAAAGGGATTGATGATGCCGAGGGGGCGCGTCATATTCTGGGTGATGCCTGATCACGTTAAGGCGCACCTGGACCAAAAGCGTGCAAAGCGGTACACTCCCTTGAAAACATGGTGTAAAAAAGAGGGTTCACAAATGAGCTGGTTTCCAGATCCCGTTGCGTTTTCCATAGGACCACTATTCATTCGATGGTACGGATTGGCCTATGTTTTTGGCATGCTTTTTTCCTGGATTTATGGGCGCCGGTGCATTCAAAAGGGCTATTTCCCAGCCATTTCTGTGGCCCATTGGGATGGGTTGATGAATCGTTTGATGTTGGGCATCGTTATAGGGGGCAGGTTGGGGTATTTTATATTGTATTCCCCTGAAACATTTTGGACTGACCCTTTGGAAATCCTTCAAATTTGGCACCCAGGCATGGCCTTTCACGGCGGTTTACTGGGGGGGGTATTGGCCATTATTTTGTATGCCTGTGGCCAGCAAGTACCGACGTTGTCTTTGTTCGATGGGGTGGCCGTTTCGGCGCCTATTGGACTGTTTTTGGGCCGCATTGCCAATTTTATTAACCAAGAACATTGTGGCAAACCCACAGACGTTTCTTGGGGGGTGACTTTCCCCATGATTCCCGATGGCCCCAGGCATCCATCACAACTGTACGAGGCAGGATTAGAGGGCGTGGTCTTGCTGTTTATTTTGATGGGGTTTATGACGCATTATCGGTCTCTGAAACCAGGTCAACTGGGAGGACTGTTCTTGATCTTTTACGGCATAATGCGCGTATTTACCGAATCTTTTCGCATGCCAGAGGGGGGGTGGTACGGCATAACGTTGGCCCAATATTATTCCATACCTGTCATCGCTGTTGGGGTTGGGCTGTGCTTCTGGTGCAGGAAAAACACCTAATCATTTTTTAAAGTGTCCTTTACGCCTATGACTGTCCAAATGGTGATTTTTGTACTAATATAGGAAAAATAATAATTTTTTTCCGACGTGATTCACAATTCAAAGATATTGGCCTGGGCAATCCCGTCTCTTTTTCTGATTCCTGGTGTTCTTTTTTCAAAAGGAAAGGTTCAAAATCCGGGCAAAGGCAAAAACCCATCTGTTTTAAAAAAGGCTGTTGAGAATAACATCAATGGGATTGCCACCATTGCCGATGCCTATCAAATGGCCTATACAAACAACCTTCAGATTCAAATGTCTTTTAATGGGTTAAAATCAGCACAAGAAGATTGTTTTAAGCAACGGGCAGAATGGTTTCCCAATATTGATTTGGGTGTAAAAGTAAGCACCAATTCATCCAAAGCATTGAATCTGAATAACGTGGGCAGTGTGCAGAATGTGCAAGAGGAATATTTTTCTTCTAAAAACAGAAACCGAAGCGGGGAATTAAATTTTACCATTGGTCAAAACCTGTACAATGGTGGTGCCACCGCAGCAAAAAACGAGGCGGCTCTGGAGGCATATCGGGCCACGTGGTGTGAGTTTAAAAGCACGGTGCAAAATGTTTTCATTGATGTTTTAGATAAATTTGTGGATATGGCCACAGCCAGAGAAATGTATTCCATTATGAAACTGAGGGAAAAAAGCTTGGGTATTTTACGAGAGGTGGCTAGAAATAGGGCGATGGTTGGGGATCAGCGCATGGTGGAGGTGTCTCTGGCCAATGCCCAATGTATTCGCACGAGTATTGATGTGAATAATGCAAAACAAGATTATATACAGAAAAAAATAGCCCTAGAAAATTTGACAGGTTTTCCCGTGTCAGAAGACATAGAGTTTCCTGTGCCCATCCCTGTGGATTTATATTCGGTACAGTCGTTTATTGATTTGTGCTTAAAAAACAACCCGATTTGTCAAAAAGCATTGCATACAGAGCGTTCTGCGCGCTGTAGTGCCAATGCAGCTGGGGCGACTTTTTTACCCACAGTGGGTTTTAATTTTGAAGGCACCATCGATGATCAAGATCATTGGCAGGATAACAGTGGTTTTGCCAAAGATACCATTAATCTAAGTTCTTCTACAGGATACAGGGCGTCGATCAATGCCAGTATGCCTATTTTTGATGGTGGGGCACGCGCAGCTAATTATCGCCAAGCAGAGTTGGCCTGTAAGAAATCACGATTAGAATCAGAGGCGCAAAAGCGTGATTTGATCGGAAGAGTCAAGTCCACCATGAGCGCCTATCGATTGGCCTTGCAAAACGTTGTTTCTGCCAGAGAAGGTGTCAAAGAGCAGGGCGTTGCCTTTTCTGCGGCCAGAGAAGAATATGCCTTGGGGGCCACCAGCTTGGTCGATCTTGTGTCCTTAGAAGAGGCCTATGTTGGCGCCATTCGCTCTTTGATTCAGGCATTGGCCAGTTTGGTAAACTTCTCTTACCAGTTGAAATGGTTACAAGGCCAACTGACCCCAGATATGGTGCACGTAAAGGGTAAAAATTATGATATTTTGGCCTATCGCAAAGCCTTTTCCTTGGCTATGTTTCCTTTGGGCGATAAACAATCAAAAACGTCTTTGTACAACAATCAGAAGTTTGTGGGCCAAGTTTCATTGAAAAAACCAGAATATGTGGATTCTGTCGGCAGTATATTGTTGAAAAAAACCAATACTGACCAAGGTTTGCTGAACATTAAAAGCGCCTTAAAAGAAGCCATAACCTGGTATCCAGTCGAAGGGTTGCCCATTCAGGAAAATTCTGATGTTGTTGTGGACGATCGGGAAACGGACATCAGTGATGCAGAGCTAGAGGCTGTGATGAATAAATCCTTGGATGAACTGTCTTTCGATTCGGATGAATATTCCAGTGTGGACAATGGATCAGATGGTGCAAAAACCAGTGCATCAGGGACTGATTTGACTGGAACCAAGGGGAATAAAGCAAAAAGCAAATCTGTGGATCGGTCAAAAAGCAAGGCCAAGGAAGGTTCCAAGATAGGGGAAAAAGCGGATTCCGCAGAGGAAGTCAAAAAATTAGAAAAATCTGACTTGAATACAGGTAAAAACAAGAAGGGTTGATGGGGTGCAGTAAGGGGGACAGGAGAGATTGATTCTGCATTGTCATGCCCGTAGAGAACGGGGATCCAGTAGATTCCCGCCTACGCAGGAAGGACAGCAGAGCAAGCAAAGCAGAGCGTAAGAGGAGCAGGGTAATCTGTAAGACCTTGTTCGTAACAAGTAGACGACAGTACAGCATAGAAAACATGGGGTTGGAATTTTTATAGAAAAATTCAGGAAGAAAAATATCGGGGTGTGCCTGGGGTTATGTCACAGGTTCAGGGCGCCTTTCAGGCAATGGGTTGTTTTTCAAAAGGAGTATGGTCTCATGGTATCTAGACCCACGCATAACCCCATCCCAATTCCCCTTTCTGTTCCAGTAGAAGACAGCGAATCCTTTGATTCTGTCGATGACTTATTGGCTTCTATTCGCGAATTGGTTTCCCCTGGTGCTGTGGACATCATTGATTTAAACAGGCCCGTACAACCTGATCCTGTACAGACACGGGTACAACCTGAAAGGATTGTTCAAACTGGCCCCGTACAGCCTGAACCCGATGGTTTGGGCGCCTGCATCACAACGCCAGAACCATTGGATCCCCTGTACAATTTTGGAGAGGCGTGCTCATCAGAATCTGTCACACCACAGATGGAGAAAAAACGCTATTTATCAGAAAAAACCCTGTCAGAAAGTGCAAAAGTTCTGTCGTCCTTAATGAGTGCATTGGAAGTGCCGGACCAGCATCTGGATGCCCATACAGAATCATCTGCCCAAGGTTTTCAGAAACCTGCGCTTCCTCATAACAGAGAGAATCAACAAATGAAAGGCATTTGCGTAGAAGATCTGGTTGCACAATGTTTAAAAGCGCCTTTGAGCCAATGGATTGGGCAGAATGATGCGGTGATTTCACGGCATGTCAAAACCATCATTGACCAGCATATCGCAGAATTGCTGAACCAGTGGTTGGATGCCCATTTGCCTGAATTGATCAAGGCTTCTGTGGACCAGCATTTGGATGCATTGATTGAGAGTGTTCGTAAAAAATAGCCTAGATTCCAATCCTGTCCTCTAGACGTCTAAAAAGGTTGGATTGCCAAAGAATGTCCTTCCCACCAGGCGCGCACGTCTTTTGTTTCCCACCTTTTGAGCCATGTTTAGGATAAACTGAGATCTGTTGATTCCGTATGGTTATCTTTGGTTTTTTAGCCACTGTTCCAGCCCTTTTCCTGGGGGTTTTTAGGTGCTCTGTCTGGGTTTTGAACACCTGTAGTTCTATGCCGAGGGTCTTGGTAAGATGGGCACAAGAGCAACGAGACATCAATGCAACACAGATGGCCCCATCCATCCCCTCCCCATCATGCTTGTATTTTTACAGTGCTGAAAATCCAAAATGGCTCAACCAACGTTGATCGTTTTGGAACAAATGACGAATGTCTTCGATGCCATATTTTAACATGGCCAGACGTTCCAAACCCATGCCGGCGGCAAAACCCGTTAAGGTATCGCTGTGTCCACAGGCACGGAAAACTTTTGGATTCACCATGCCACAGCCCAAAATTTCCAACCAGTTTTCCCCTGAACCCAGATCAAGGCGGCCATTTTTACGCTGATAAGCAATATCAACCTCTGCCGATGGCGACGTAAAGGGAAAAAAGCTGGGACGAAAACGCATGGTGACGGAGCGACCAAAAAAATGATTCAAAAAATCCGATAAACAGCCTTTTAAATGCCCCATGTGAATATGGGGCTCGACCACCAAGCATTCCACCTGATGAAACATGGGGCTGTGGGTACGGTCATGATCTGCCCGATACACGCGACCTGGTGAAATAATACGCAAGGGCAAGGATTCTGTGGTCATGGCCCTGATTTGCACCGGTGACGTTTGGGTGCGTAAAACATACCCTTTTGGCATGTAAAACGTATCTTGCATGGCGCGGGCGGGGTGATCGGGTGGAACATTCAGGGCATCAAAATTATTAAATTCAGTTTCGATATCAGGGCCACGACGTAAAGAAAATCCCATCATGGAAAAAATATCCACCACTTCGTGCAAGACGTGATGAATGGGGTGTCCTTTTCCAATGCCGCCGATGCCCGTGGGAATGCTGATATCAATTTTTTCCTGTTCCAGGGTATCAGACCAGCGTTTTTCTTCTAGGATATGATTTTGGGATTCTATGGCGGCCAAAAGGGTGGCTTTCCATTGGTTTAATACAACGGATTGGATTTTTCGTTCCTCTGGATCCAATGGCCCCAAAGCCTTTAACGCTGCTGTTAATGAGCCATTTTTACCAAAAACAGCACCACGCACCGTTGATAATTCTTCCATGTTTTTGGAATGTTCAATGCTGCGCAGAATGGCTTCGTAATCCATAAAACAAATTTTGCCTTATCTTTGATAATCCATCATAGACAATTTTATTGTAAAAATCATCTCTTTGGCATTTTAGGGTTTTTACTATAAAAATGGCGCTCTGACAACAGACCTGTTAAATATTTTTTATTGAAAAATTAGTAAAATTGAAATTATTTCAATTGAATTTTGTGTTTTTATGATTAATTTTAAATCAAATATTGCGTTCTGTATTCTGGTGGTTTTGGTGCTTTGTGCCGATTTTAAATGCGCTGCCGATTTTAAAAAGACTGTGTATGCGAAAACGGGAATTACCTTAAAAGATTTCGGAAAAAATCAGTATCAATTCGTTCCCTTTGAAGAAAAAAGGGCCAATAGAAATCATTATTTTATGCGGCCAGAGGGACAAAAAGTGACCACGATTATTTTGCATGACACCGTTGGCAACGTGTTTTCCACATTAAACAAGTTTTCCGATGGAAAAGAGCACCCGTTAAATGCCCATTACATCGTGACACAAAAAGATGGCCTGGTACCTGGGGGATTGGTCATTGAAATGGTGCCGCCACCATTAATGGCGCAACATGCTTGGCCCAGTTGGTTTCGTGGAAAAGATAATGCCAATGACTATGCCATTGGCATTGAATTGGTGGGAAAGGGCTTTGTGGATCAAGGGGGAAAGCGTTCGTTTTACGCCTATGATTCTGCCCAAATCAAGGCATTGGCAAGGTTACTGACCCATTTGGTCAGAGAATACGACATTCGTCCAGAAAATATATTGTCTCATGGGGATGTATCGCCCCAACGAAAATATGATGTCACCATTGCCTTTCCCTGGCGTGGGTTGTATGAAAAATATGGTTTAGGCATGGGATTGGATAAAGATGAACGCACCCCAGAGCAAATCATGGAAAAGTTTCCGGTCCCCTATGCTCTTCCCCAAAAATTTAATGAAACATTTTTTCAAAAGATGTTGACTTTGTTGGGGTATGATACCCGTTTTTCTGATGAACCTGATGCATCTGCACAGAAAAAAAGGGCCAAGTGGGCCAATGTGTACCAGGCCTTTTTCGCCCATTATTCTCGCAATGGTCAGGGGGCTTTGTGGCGAGGAAAGCCAGATCAGCGTGACCAATTTTGGGCTTTTGCCTTGGGGGCCAAATATTTTGGAAAAGATGTAGAAAAGAATTAAACTAAAAAAAGGGGGCGTTGGTGCCAGTGGCATCTGTTCCTATGGAAAAAACTGTGATATAGCTGAATCTGAAACATTATAAAAACAGAACCCTTTACATTTTTTTCAAATTTTTCAATGATTATGGGGAATGTAAGATAGATTCACATCAAAACAAAGGATTTTAACGATGAAACATTATATTTGGCTGAGCGTGTTGTTGGCAGTGGGCGTTGTTGGTGCAGAGGATGGGGCTAAGTCAGAAGAAAAAGTGGCTGCAGAAGAAGCAGCCCCAGCAGCAGAAGCAGATAAAACAGAAGAAGCCCCAGCAGCAGAAGCAGATAAAACAG
>CAXNJQ010000013.1:0-10380 GCA_964202705.1 Holosporaceae bacterium | reverse complement strand
GTTTGATTGTGATACGCCTTTTGGGCCATTGGATGACGTGGCGCTAAATTTATGGGGTCATCACAATGTTTTGAATGCGTTGGGGGTGATCTCGGCCAGCCTGCGTATTGGATTGCCGGCAGAGGGCATTCGTCAAGGGTTGGCTTCTTTTTCAGGGGTTTATCGGCGCTTAACCTTGGTGGGAACAAGAAAAGACATTCCCATTATCGATGATTATGCCCATCACCCCACAGAAATTACGGCCGTACTGCATGCATTGCACAAGCGCGGGTACAGAAATATCTTGGCGCTCTGCCAACCCCATCGCTATACGCGTTTGCGCGATACCATGGATGCCTTTGCACGATGTTTTGATCATGCCCATCATGTGGCCATATTGCCCGTTTATGGATCAGGAGAATCCTCTATAGAGCACTGTGAATCGGAAAATTTAGTGGAAAATATCGCGAATTTAGGGAAAAAAGTGATGCTGGTACCCCATTTTTCAACGGCCGAATCTTGTGTCAAAGCATTAATGGATGAAGGCCATTACGATGTTGTGGTGTGTATGGGTGCGGGCGACATTACGCACTTGGCGAAAAAACTGGCCGATTAAGACGTTCCTGCCCAGGGGGCGGGCGCCCTTTTTAAGAATTAGACCTTTCTGGTCTGGGATCTTGGGTTTCTTTCATCATCCCATTGGTTAATCCTTGTCATGTGCACCCCCGTTGCTTTGTTTTCAGTGCCCGCGTGGATCAGCCCTTGACCCATTCTTTCTGTTTTTCATCAGCGTAATTCTTCTTTTGGCGTAATGCCCAACATGGTTAAGCCAGAAGCCATCACAAAGGCTGTGGCTTGAACACAGGCCATGGATGAGTACGTTTTATCCAAATCATCTGCTTGCACCAATTTCATGGACGGGTTTTGATTGCCCTTTTGCCACAAAGCATGGAATGCGCTGGCCACTTTTTGCAAATAATTGGTAATGCGGTGCGGTTCGCGATGCAAAGCCGCTTCTGACACCTGTCGAGGCCAATCCATCAATAATGCCATCAACGGGTCATCTAAAAATCCAGAAAAATCAGCCGCCGCCATAGATTCTGCCCTCTGTTTTTCCTCTGAGAATAATGGTTTGGCCGCGCGTAAAACCGAACAACACCGGGCATGGGCATACTGGACATAAAATACAGGGTTCGAACTGCTTTGTTCTTGCATTTTGGCAATATCCAGTTCCAAATGGGTGTCGGCTTTTTTGGTCACAATCATAAAACGCAAAACATCTTTGCCCACCTGATTCAACACATCGCGCAACAGCACAAAATTCCCCGATCGTTTCGACATTTTTAACACTTCACCATTGTGAAAAAAATGCACCATTTGGAACAGCAAAACTTCTAGGTTTTTTTCAGCCATGGCGGATACGGCCCCCGACATGCGTTGTACATGACTCCCATGATCCGCCCCCCACACATCGATCATATGGTCGCATCGCCCTGCTTTGTCCCAATGATAGGCAATATCGTTGGCAAAATAAGTCCAAGCCCCATCGGAACGCTGTAAGGCCCGATCTTGATCATCTCCAAATCGGCTGGATCGGAATAGCGTCAATGGGGTGGGCATCCAATCCCCATCATCTCGGCCAACGGGTTGGGGCAAAACCCCTGTATAGACCAAATCCTTGTGGTTCAAGGCATCCATGGTTTTTTGCAACATCCCCGATGACTGCAAGGATTTTTCAGAGGTAAACACATCATGATGAATGCCTAAATCGTGCAATACAGAGCAAATATCCTGCATCATCTGATCCACAGCAAAGGCGGCCACATCCGGCATGGATTGGTTTTTCCAATCCTGGGGATGCTGGCGTAAAAACGATTCTGCAATGTCTTGACCATAGGCCCCGGGATATAACCCCTCTGGAATCACCGCCGTTTCGTTTTTTTCCAATGCTGTACAGTGACACAGAACGGTTTCGGCCAAACGAATCACTTGTTGGCCCGCATCATTGATGTAATATTCGCGAACCACACCATATCCAACGGCACTTAATAAGTTGGCCACCACATCGCCCAAAACCGCACCGCGGGCGTGTGCCGCATGCAATGGTCCTGTGGGATTGGCCGAAACGTACTCGACATTAACCACCTGGTTCTGACCCCAGACTTGATGCCCATAGCGAACACCTGTGGTTAAAATGTGCGCCAATTCTTGTTGAAAAACAAAGGGCTTTAATCGAATATTAACATACCCTGCCACGGGCTCTGCGGATTCAATCAAGGGGTTTTGTAAAACCAAAGCACACAGTTCTTTGGCAATGATCATGGGGGGTTTTTTCCACACTTTGGCCAAGGAAAATGCCACAGGCGAAGCAAAATGCCCATGATCTTCACGATCTGGCGGTACAAAGCCCCAATCAAAATCATCAGGTAAAATGCCCTGTAAAGCCGCCTGAACCCTGTGGGCTATGCCCCGACTGTTATCCAAATCTGCTAGAGAACTGACCATGGCAAATCAATATATTTTTTGAAATTATTCCATTTGTGCCATAAAATAACAAGCGTTCCACGCCGCTCCCCAGAGGATTTTCAGCCCATACCAGGGTTAGAGGCCTTATTCGAAAGAATTTAATTTAACTTTTAACAATACGACCAGCCCCGCAAACAGTGATCCTATTTACAATTGTTTTAATTTAATTAAACACATTTTAATTAAAATTTTAAATATATTGATATGAAAGATCCGCATTGACATTCTGAATATTCAAATCTATGATATCGGCAGGAGCATCGGAGCAAGGCATTTTTACTGGTGAGCATTCCTGAAAATCCCATTATCAATCATTTAATTCGGGATGGATCTATTTCTGTCGATGATGTTTCAGTTTTATGGACAGAGCACAAAATATCAGGAAAATCCCTTGAAACCTTGATGTTGGATGCAGGAATCATGGACGAAGACGCGTTATTGGATTTATCAGCCCGACTGCGCCAATGCCAAACGGCCGATCCGGCCCAACACATGGACTCTATTATACGGTTGCACCCCATGATTCCATCGGAAATTTGGGAACAATGCCACAGTGTGCCCATTGATTATGATGAGACCATTTCCACCTTGCGGGTTGCCATGGCCGATGTCAGCGATATTCAGGCCCAAGATTTATTGATGCGTCATTTACCACCGGCCACCATTCTGTCCCCCGTATTGTCCAAAAAATCAGCCATTATCGCCGTTCTCCAGGGTCTGCATCCTCGATCCAACCCCGCCGATGTCACGCAATGCGCCGTGGGTGATAAAATCATCAATCGATTTTTACACCAAATCATGGCCAAAGCCGTAGAAGAAAGGGCATCTGACATCCATTTTCAACCCGAAAAGTTTAAGATCAGGGTGCGTTATCGCAAAGATGGATTGCTGCATACGATGCAGACCTTTCACACGTCCTTTTGGCAACCCCTATGCATCCAGTTAAAAATATTGGCGGCCATGGATATTTCTGAAACCAGACGACCTCAAGACGGTCGATTTTCCCTTCTGATATCGGGGCGAAATGTGGATTTTCGAGTATCAGCCCACCCCACAGTGTATGGAGAAAACCTGGTTTTACGTATTTTGGACCAACAGCATTCTTTGATTGCCTTGGAAAAACTGGGGTACAGTGCCCACAACATGGAAAATATCCACAGAATTCTAGAAAAACCAGAGGGTTTGATTATTATGACAGGCCCCACAGGATCGGGTAAAACCACATCGTTGTACAGCATGTTGGCCACGCTGGATCATGAGCACATTAACATCATGACGCTGGAAGAACCCATCGAATATCAGGTGCCTAATATCCGACAGAGCGAAGTCAAAGAAAAAAGCCAATTTGATTTTATGTCGGGCATGCATTCCTTGTTGCGCCAAGACCCTGATGTCATTTTAATCGGTGAAATTCGGGATGAAAAAACAGCCGATATGGCCATTCGTGCGGGCATGACAGGACACAGGGTTTTTACGACGCTGCACACCGTCCATGCCCTGGGGGCCATTTACCGATTGATGGAGTTACAGGTTCCCATTTCCCTGTTGGCAGGCGTACTGAGTGGGGTTGTGGCGCAACGTTTGATTCGATTGCTGTGCTCTGCCTGTAAAATTCCCATGGGCCTAGAGATTCAACAGGCCAAAGATCACCATGTGTGGCCACAGGTGGACGTATTCCGTGCCAACGGATGCGAGCAATGTGGGTTTTCTGGATATCATGGGCGAAAAGCCATTGCCGAAGTCATGGTGATGGATGGCGATATCGAGGCGTTGATTTTGGATCGTGCATCGTATCAAGACTTACAACGTGCGGTGACAACAAAAGGGTTTCGCGCTATGCACCATGATGCCAAAGAAGCCGTTATTCGTGGCGAAACGTCCTTAAGCGAAATTCATCGCGTGATGGGATCGCTGTAATTATGCCGCTTTATGTGTATCGGGGGCTGAATTTAAACGGTGAGCTGTTGCGAGGATATCTATCAGGAGGTTCATCCTATGATATTCGTCAAACATTGCATGCTCGACAAATAGAGCCTTTGTCCTTGCGGCGTTTGTGGTTGCCACGTCAACAGCCCAAAGAGCTGGACTTGTTTTTCCTGCACTTGCGTTATGCCTTGCAAGCGGGTCACCCCTTGATCCAGGCCATTACTTTGGTTCAGCCTTCTTTTCAGGGGTCCTTTGGCGTGTTGATTCAAGGACTGATCCAAAATGTGGCCCAGGGAAAATTGCTGTCCGATGCGTGCCAATCCTATCCATGGGTTTTTTCTGGCCCATTGATTGCCCTGCTGCATGTGGGCGAGCAATCTGGTCGACTGGCCAAAACGTGTCAAAATGCCCACGATTATTTAAAGAAAACCCAAAAAAACCAACAGGCTTTTCGCAAGGCATTGGCCTATCCCGCCTTAAATTTTGGCTTTTTTATGGTGGCTCTTTTTTCCTTGTCCCAGGGGTTGTTGCCCACCCTAGAAGGTATTGCCATTAAAAGCGCTGGCACCCAATCGTGGAGCACGGCACTGTTGATGCATCTGACCCAGGGAAATTGGTCTTGGGTGATGTATGGCATAATGGTTGGACTGATGAGCCTTTTTTTGTACCTTAACCCGTTGCGCATTCCTGTTCTGGGTGACTGGCTGGCGAAAAAGACCTATTTGTCACTTTTTTCCGGCTTGGTTTTGCTTTTAAAAGAAGAAATCCCACTGGTCAAAGGGCTGTCTTTGATGGAAAGCAGTCTGGGTTATTGCCCTGCCTTTCGTCAACCGCTGGCCAAAATGGTCAGAGAAATCCAAGAAGGACGCACCTTGGTGGAATCCATGGCGGCATTGCCCCGCTTTTCTGTGATGTATCTGCAATTTTTAAGGGCGGGCGAAGGCACTGGACAACTGATTCCATCCTTTGATTTAATGGTGGACTTTATCCAAGACGATCTGAATCGATCTCTTGAACGGTGGTTGTTTTGGATTACCCCCATCAGCCTGATCATCTTGGGCGTTTGTTTTTGGATCTTGATCGATGGGACCATGGCTCCCCTTTACGACAGCATGGACCAAACCATCAGAGAGGTGGTATGACCCCATGAGCATGACCCTTTACATCATTGGCCATCGCCCTGTTTTTTGCCTGTATCGCATGGACATAGACCACCCTGTATTGCTGAAATCCAATACAGATTCAGAGGTAATCATCGCGGAACTGATGTCTTACAATCCCAAAAAAGTGATTATTATCGATAATGGTTCCAGCAACAGTTTAAAAATTGAAACCACCAGCCGTCCCTTGTCCTTGTACGAATATGGGCAATGGGCTTGGCAAAAATGGCGCCACATTCGACAAAACTCTCTGTTTGCCACGGTGCGCATATTGCGTCAATACAACAGTATTTTGGTTGCAACCTCACCTTTTAACGGGCCGCTGGTCCCTTTTTTGGAAAAGTTGGACCAATACGCTGTGTCATCGCGTGTTTACAATTATCCTATGGCCCTGATTATGGGGATTTATGCAGAGCACACCGCACATTTGCCTTCACAGCCGTTACTCGTCATTGTAGACAAAGATCACCGGAGTTTTTTGGCATTTTTATTAAACGAGAAGTTGGTTTTTGTTCGTCAACACACTCTGTCATCAACAGATGCGCATAACAGTATTGGGCCTAAAAACATGATCTTGGACACGATCCGTTATTTAGAAAAAACCTTTGCCGTAACCAGCATTGCCCCTATGTTTTTTCTAGAAGACACCTCTTGGGAAAACATGTTTCGGGCATTTTTCCCCAACAGCGTATTTCACACACCAGAAAAAGACGACTCTTTGTTGCCCAAAAATGACCTGTGTCTGGCACCAGATATCAGCATTTTTGATCACATTGTGTTGAAAAAAACCCCATCCACAGCGTTAATGCATTTACTGGGCGGCATGTTTCAACGATCATGGATCCGACGATTGGTACCCTATATCCAGCTGGCCAATATCGTTGCCCTATTGATCTGTATTTACAGCATGTATACGGCTTTTTGCTTGATGACATGCAATCAACAATTGGGGAAAAAGTTGGATGAATTGACGCAATCATTTTCCAGCATCCAGAACCAGTTGTCACAAATGCCCATTGCCTCTTGCCATATTGATCAGATTGAAAAAACCAAGACGCTGTCGGAAAACCAACACAAAGCATTGATCCAGTACTTTGCCCTTTTGGAACATGTATTAAACGATCGCTGCATCATTCGCTCTCTTTCCATGGGGCCAAAAAAGACCCGCCTTTCTCTGCAAATGACAGATCCGACCTTGAGCATGGATGATTTAATTGACTTGGGACAAAATGCCTTGCCCCATTTTCAAATCACTGTGCCTGCCCAGACCCCATCCTCTATTTTTGTTGCTGAAACAAAATCACCTCTGCCTTATGAAAAAACGTCTGATTAATTTATTACTCTATTTAATGGGATCTTTAACGGCGTGTGTATGTATGCTTTTAATCGTATTTTCATTACAAAAACAAGAGGGCGTTTTTTTTGAAAAAATCCAGATTCTGACCCGTCAACTGATCAAAGAAAAAGAACAATTAAAAACCTTGCAATCCACCACACGCACACTGTGCCAATCCATGCAATTCAAGGGTGGAAAAGATGGTTATGCGGATAAGGCTGTTTTTTTGAACTATGCAGAGAAACATCATTTAAAGAATGTGGAATTAACGGCTCTGCCCCCTGAAACGATATATCATGACCAAAAAATGACATTGCGGAAAATACCCGTCCGAATGAATTTTATGTTGACAAAAGATCAAAATTTTTGGAAATTTTTAAATGCCCTGCAAGAATCCTTTCCCGCATCAATATTGATCCAATTTTTATCCATCGAGCGGATTTATTTCAAAGAAAGGCTTGGGATTTTCTTAAAAGCCAGTTTTCATTTTGATTGGTACACCATTCTTATTTCTGCGGATGCATCATGATGTTATTGGGACTCAGCGCCATTATGATGTCTTCCCTGTTCCTTTCCCCCCAAGAGTGTCAGAACATAGAAAATCGAGAACATTTGAACGGTTCTCAAAACCCCACAGAAAAAGAGGATATGCCTCTGGTTTTAAATGGTATTTTGTGCCGGCCCGACTTGAATCATTGGATTGTTTGGATCAATGGCATACGCATTTACAGTCAAAGACCCCAGTCCATACAGGGCTGGACCATTATCAATGTCCATTCGGACAGCGTTGTTGTGCGTTCTAAGGATGGGGAAGAAAGAGAATTGCGCCCAGAGCAAGATCCAGATTTAGATGAATTTAACGCATCAGACGAGAACGCTCCTGAAGATTTAGAGATTAATGAGGACAATGCAAATGACTCGGGCAATGAGGACACAAGTGAGCTGCCTGAAACAGAAAACAGTGACGTGACCCCAGAGGCAAGGGAGAATTTTGAAAGCAGCCCTATTCCCAACGGATTAACAAGCCAAAAACACGAAAAAGCCAGCCTGTAAAAAATCAGAACAAGGGGTGTGGGCATCATTTTTTGGGCCCTTGCCTTTTGACAGAGCGTTTTTTTTAGCCTATAATGGATATAATTATTCATAAGACTATATTTAAAATGCGTGTTATAAGTTCTCTTCGCAGTCAAAAGCAACGCGATCGCAATTGTAAGGTTGTGCGCAGAGGCCGTCGTGTGTATGTGATCAACAAGAAAAACCGTCGTTTTAACGCACGGCAGGGTTAATGAACAGTCCTAAAGGGGTTGTTGAAAGCTGTCTTTCAAAAACATCAGACCCGTTTACACTGGTTGTTCTTGCCGCCTATCGATCTCAAGAACTTGCTTCTGGTATTGCTGCATGCGTACCCACAGACGGCAGCAAGGATGCCCTTGTTTCTCTAAAGGAAATTTCTAGCGGAAAGTTAGATATGCATTCCCTAGAGGATCGCATGGTCAAAAGTCTGCAAAAGTTTTCCTTTTTGTCGGAAGAAGGTCTGGGGGATTTCGAGCCCATTCCAAAACCTGTTCCTGCCTATGAGAGCGCAGCCATGCATGCCCATGCTTTGTTTCAAAAGCCCGCAGCAATGGCGCCAGAAACAGATGGTGCGGTTTCTCTTGACTCTGACCATGACGAAGAGGGCTCTTCTGGTGCCCAAGATTCCTTTGATGATGAATCAGAAGATTCAGTCGCAGACGAGGATTTTACAGAGGATGAAAACAGTGATGATTCAGAGGAAGATTTGGATGAGGATTCGGACGAATTGCTGTAAATCGTTTCATCGCAACCATGGACCCTAGGTGTGATGCCAGGCTTGGTACGCGCCACATTCATCAGGACCGATCACTAGAACGGCGCATTTTTCGCGCCATAAATTCGGGCATCCGCGGTTAGATGGCACATTCATCAGGGCTGATCGTCCTAACGACTGATATCACCTAACGACTGATATCAGTGTAGTCCTCCCATGATTTTGGAATAATGATAGGATTTATTGAACCCCATGTCCAGTCTAATCCCGATCTGATCAAGGCATTTTCTTAAAGTGTTCCCAAAATACCATATCTGTTGCGTTTAGAGCCATGATATCAAGAGACTATGGGGCAATGGCGATTAAACAACCTGTGATTGCCCAATGTCCCAGCGGATAGTACCCGAGCCTTGCTTAACCCCACCCATGCTCAGCCCAGAGCTCCACGGACCATGATGTATCCCAGCGTCAATAGGGCACTGATAAAATTGGCCAGAAAAAAGATTTTTAAATTCTTGACAGAAAACGAAACCGTGGAACAAAACCGATTAACCCACTGAATTTTTGACACCAACACCACAGCGGCCAACTCTAATACTGCATTGATGGTGGCCAGAGAAATACCGGCAATAACCTGTCTGGGTACACTGAATGTTCCTCCCAATATATGATCCAATATCACAGAACTCAACAGTCCCCAACAGACATACACCCCCTGCCCGATGGACATAGAGACCACATTGGCAAAACACGTCAAAACACCCGAACACCATAGGGTTGTTTTTGTCACTTTTTTAACAAAGGGCCATTCCACCAACAGACTGAGGACCACCAAGGTTAAAAAATGCGCCATGATATGGTTAACCACCACCAGTTCCGGCCATATTAAATTGCCTTGCACCCTAGATGCTGCCAGAAAAAGCGCGGGCATGATTGCATATTGCCATTTCAAAATCAACGGAACAAATAAAGTAATTGAATCATCCCAGTGTATCCTATCATCCTTCAAAAAACGCTTACGGTTTTATGGACTCATCACCCCACCCTATTCACCGCTCTTTTCCTTTGCATTTTTGTCCATAAATCCCTTAATGGGATATCCCAACAGAACCTAAAAACCCATTGATCCCTGGGATTTTCTGTGCTGGATTAAAATGCACATAACCGCGAACAGACAAACAGGAGGGGCACCCCCCCACCCCGGAAAAACCATCAAGAGATCGCAAAACCCACCAAACGGAAACCGACCAAACGGAAATGTTCAGGAATCATCAGATTTTTGACTGTGGGGATCGGATGGGTCTTTTGACATGCTGTTGGTCATGCTGGGATGGGCCGATTGATACAGCTCTTGCAAACGGCGCTGGGTGGTTTGAGTATACCTCTGGGTGGCTCTGACCGAAGAGTGGCCCAGCAATTCTTGCACATCGCGCAATGATGCACCGCCATCTAATAAATGAGATGCAAAACTGTGCCGAAAACTGTGGGGAGTCACATGATCAGGCAGTCCAAAAGCCAGACGCATGGCACGCAAAGATTTTTGTAAAATACCAGCTTGCAGGCGCCCCCCCTTTTCCCCCAGAAACAGAGGCGTTTCAGCACCATTTTTTGCCCCCCATGGATTTTTTTCCCAATAGGTATTCACAGCATTCAGCGCCATGGGC
>CAXNJQ010000012.1:0-11179 GCA_964202705.1 Holosporaceae bacterium | reverse complement strand
AATCAAGCCTGCTTTTTCCATGCACGGCGAAGAAAAGCCCAAATGATGGCCATGACCCATCAATCCATATGCTGGGGCCCAACCGATGCGAAAACGGCGAATTTCCTCTGGGGTGATGCCCCGTTTATTCAAATAATCCAGCGCCGTTTTGTTGCCGTTCAATTGATCTTGAAACCACTGGCACGCCATATCCATGGCCCGCCACATTTCCTTTACGGCATAATCTTGCAGCGTGCTCTCGTTGGTTTCTTTGGGCAATTCCATGCCGATGGAACCTGCCAAACTGATGACGGCATCGGCAAAGGATGCCCGTGTATGTTGACGAACAAAATCAATCACGTCACCGCGAGCCCCACACCCAAAACAATGGTACGTGCCTCGCGACGGATTAATGCTGAACGAGGGCGTCTTTTCCCCATGAAAGGGACACAAACCCATCATCATCTGTCCTTTTCGCAACAAACGCACGTGCTTGCTGACCACATCGGTTAACGAAACCCGTTGGCGCAGGGTGGCAATAAAGGCATCAGAAAATTTCATTGTCGGGCTGGAACCTATAGATTGCTGTATGTCTTATTGTACCACAAAACCATTGAACTCATCGTTAACTTGTGTGAAAATACCCTCTGATAGGGCGGACCAGTTGGTGTGTCAGGGCAGTTTTACCCATCTCCCTTATCGCATGGACTTTACCTTCTCCCACACTTCATACTCCTTTTGCGATTTTCTCAGTTTATTTTTCGCTTTTCTTAATTGTGGTCTCTTTACATACTTCTCTAACCCTCTAGTGAACTTTTTCACAGCACTCGGTCCACAAGCCACCACTTCTTCTATCAATTTTTGATTAAACAAACAGTGCGCC
Source organism: Holosporaceae bacterium (assembly GCA_964202705.1). Classification (GTDB taxonomy): domain Bacteria; phylum Pseudomonadota; class Alphaproteobacteria; order Holosporales; family Holosporaceae. The sequence goes on along the minus strand of CAXNJQ010000012.1, from coordinate 10,317 downwards.
TGCTCTTTTCTTGCAATTAATAAATCAGGATTCTCGACATTCTCGCCATTTTGCTTGATTTCTTTTTCTATTTCCTTAATCTTTTTACTAAAAATGCGATTCTGCTTAATGTATTTTTTTAATAACAACGTGTGCGTATCCCTCTTCTCATCCCGAACCATCCTTGCCCTAACGGCAATCGCCTCCTCATTCGACACCTGCAGATCATCATCCATGGCCCACAAGACGGCACCAGCAAACACAAGAGCACATCGGAATATTTTTAGCATTTTGAATGTTATTTTCTTTGCCAATAATCACAAAAGTATACCAAAATGTAACAAATTCAATGGCCAGCAGACACTCTTGTGTGTGTTTAACATCATCCATGGCCCACAAGAAACCCCCTGATCATACCGCATCCCGTCACCACAATATCAAAAACATCTGCCAGACAAGCGCGCTGTTACAGGCCTAATTGGGGGTAAGACACCAGCCTCAACAAACCCCAATGATCAACCATTTTTTATTGTTTTTTTGATACCATAGAACAAAGTTTATTGTTGCAAAATCAATCATGAAAGATAGTTTATTCAAATTATTTACAATAATGTCCAGCTTTTTCAAGATCGTTTTGATCCCAAAAATCGGCCCGCTGATCCGATGTAAACGGGTCTATTTACCCCTATCCACCATGCTGATGGCCCTATCCATGGGATTATGCCCCACCAATCATCAGAATATAGCCCACCATTGGATCAAAACCTGTCATCATCGCATCGCGATCCCAGAAGACCCCCTGCCCTTTTCCCAGCACTGCGCCCTGTTGCAACAGCATCACCGTGACTGTTTTGCATCCCACAGGGCTGGCGGTAATCTGGATCCTTTTTCTGAAATGACCATGATTAAAAGCCTAGGCACCATACGCTCTGGCACGCTCTAGGTCGGCCAGTGTATCCACACTGATAAATGTCTCTTTCCCCAATAAAACCCCTGCAATGGTGATATTGCGATCCATCATCCGCAATTGCTCTAAGGACTCTTTCTGCTCTCTTTGGGTTTGTGGCCATTGCGAAAATTGTTTTAATACAGACCGCCGAAAGGCATATACCCCCAAATGGGTGTAATCGGACACCCAATCATGGCGTGTAAAATCCACACACTGTATCCAGGATTGCCCGTCGGGATCCAGCATCGTCTGAATGCGCACATGAACGGCCGCTAGCACACTGGGGTCTTTTGGCTGAATAAAGGTGGTCATATCCACACAAGGCATGGAAAAAGGCTGTAAAATCGAACCCAAAACCGATTGGGGAAAATAGGGCAAATCGCCCTGAACGTTGATCACGTGGGTGTAATGCCCTTCGGGATCAAAAAGATCAATGCCTTGGGCCAAACGGTCTGATCCAGTGGCATGATTTTGAGTCATCACGGCCTGCCCGCCCACGGATATGATGGCATGGGCAATGTCTGCATGATCACAAACCACCACCACAGGGGCCACATGGGCAGCGCAAGCGTTGCGCCACACATGAACGATCATGGGCTCTGCACCAATCATGGCCATGGGCTTGTTGGGCAAACGAACTGAATCCATGCGTGATGGAATCATGATAATGGGGCGAATGGGGGTCATCATAAAGATCTGTATGGTTTATATTATATTAAACCATACTATACCCCCTGATGGGCTGTGAATACCTTTTATTTGGCTTTTTAAAATGCCCAGGGTAATGCCAAAACACGCCTCAATCCCAGAGGGCTTATCACCCATGACAGCGGCAATCCTGGAATCAGGGGCCCGGCATGGCCGACAATGAAAAGTCTTGATAGGACAACGATTTCGTAACCCGATCCATTTCAGACAACGCCGCCAACATTTTCCCCACATGGGCCAATGGCACCATATTGGGACCATCACTGGGCGCGGCATCGGGATTGGGATGGGTTTCCAAAAATAATCCCGCAATACCAACGGCTGTGGCTGCTCTGGCCAACAGCTCTACGCACTCTCTGTCGCCGCCGCTGCTGTTGCCTTTTCCCCCAGGTCTTTGGACGGAATGGGTAGCATCGAAAATAACGGGGTATCCATTTTTACCCATGATGGCCAAGCCCCGCATATCGTTGACCAGCAAATGATACCCGAAGGTGGTGCCGCGTTCGCACATCATGATTTTTTCGTTGCCGGCGGATACGGCTTTGTCCACCACGGTGTGCATTTCCTGTGGGGACAGAAATTGTCCTTTTTTGATGTTCAGCGTCTTGCCTGTTTTCGCCGCAGCCATAATCAAGTCCGTTTGTCGGCATAAAAAAGCAGGGATTTGCAAAATATCCGCCACTTGGGCCACCGCCGCGCACTGTTCAGGGCTGTGCACATCCGTGATCACTGGACAGCCATAGGTTTCCTTGATTTCCAAGAAAATGGCCCGTGCGGCCTCCCACCCGATGCCACGAACCCCATGGATGCTGGTGCGATTGGCCTTGTCAAAAGAGGCCTTGAACACATAAGGTATGCCCAACTTTCCACACTCTGAAACCATGGTATGGGCAATGTGCATGGCCATATCTCGACTTTCTATAGAGCACGGGCCCGCGATGATCCCCAAGGGCAAATGGTTACCGAATGCAACGGATGGTGAAACAGAAACTTTTTGAACAATGACGCCACTTTTTAATACGACCGACATGACACACCCCATGATTTTAGATGACTAAAAACGGATTTTTACGATTAAATCCTCACGACCTCACGATGGGCTCATCGGATGAATCAAGATGGCTTTTTCTTCTCTTTTTCCTTTAGAATTTTCTCTATTTTCTCTTTTTTCTTTTTCGCACTTTGCTTTGACTTGCTTTTCAATGCTTTCTTTTTGGATGCTGCCACGGCACCTGGGTCAGAGGCCTCAGCAGGGGAACGGCTTGAAACCGGCGCGCTTTTTACACCAGATGCTTGGCCAGAGGGATTCACAGAGGACTGTTGTTCTGAACCCGGTTTTTGCTGATTTTTCTGCCCATTTACCACCACGGGAACTGGTTTTTCTGCCACAACGGGCAAGGCAACCGATGGCTTGGTCGCGGCCCCTTCACTTTTTGCCACGGCTTCTGACCCAATTTTTGATTCTTCTTTGATCAGAAAGGCCATACCCAGACAGTCGGCAAAGAAAATGGCCGCCAAAACAGCCGTCACCCGAGTCAAAGGGTTTTTTCCACTGCGTGCCCCTGGCAATCCACCACTGCCACCACCTGCACCAGCATCTTCTCCGCGCTGGACCAAAATCACACCAATCAAAATCAAAGTTACCAATAAATGAAAAACCAACAGAAAAACGCGCATAATATAGTTTTTGGCTTTTTTATAATATTATCACAAGCATGCATTGTTGTAAAGTTTTTTCAATTTCATCCCCCCACCCTGTGGATCATCATCTCTCTCCACAACGTCTGATCACACAGCCCTGCATCGTCTTGCTGGTTTATACTGATAAAATCCAAAGATACGGAAATATACTGTTCTGGCATCCATGGCCCCAAACGATCTGGCCATTCTATGATACAGACATCGGTCCTGATGGTTTCGCTCAACCCAAGGGGTGCCATATCTGAAAACACCTCTATGCGATACAAATCCACATGCCAAATGGTGCCTTGGCTGCCCGAGTAGGCAATCATAATGGGAAAAGATGGGCTGGGAATATGGACCACATTGGGAATCAAAATGCGCAACAGGGCTCTGGCAAAGGTGCTCTTTCCCACCCCCATAGGGCCAAACAGCAACACAGGACACCCTGGACGAATGGCTTTGGCGACGTGTTCAGCACAGCGAGAAATGTCGCTTTCATGCACGCACAACGACTGCATGGGGAAATCCTATAGATTTTCTTTGTCTATTATGGTATCCTTTTAAAACAAGAATCGCATAGGTATTTTTTATGAAAAAAGGCATTCACCCGAACTATCACCAGATTACTGTTGTGATGACCAATGGTTCAACATTTCAAACACGCTCTACTTGGGGCAAACCAGGCGACAGATTACAACTGGAAGTTGACCCAACCTGTCACATCGCTTGGACAAAAGAACAGCACTTTGTAGAAAAAGGTCGCTTGGCACGCTTTAATCAGCGCTTTCAAATGGGCAAATTTACCGTTGCGCAAAACAGCGAATCCAAGGCATAAATCTGATACAGGATGGGGCAACATTTCCTTTGCCCGTCCTGATATTCTTCAATTATTTTTCCAGACCCTGTTTACGGTTTCCCACTTAACCGACAACATCTAAAAACCACATATACCATTTCAGATGTATTTTTCCAATCATGGCTAAAACCAGGCATAACTGGGCCCCTTCAATAATGGAATATTTGAAATAATTGGCACATTTTTCGGGAACAGACAAATCCCATGCTCTCCACATGCTCCATTGAGAAAAAATCATAAATAGCACCACGACATAGGCCAACCATTCTGCTGGCCTCCCCCCAAAGGAACTGGAACCTGCCCACAACAACAAAACCAACAGCAAGGCAAATCGCACCCCCATCAACAGTCCCAATACTTTGTATCCTTGTTTTGGCCCCAATTTTAATGCCAAGGAATGGATGCCTGCTGGGCCATCATCCTCAATATCTTGAAAGGCATAAAGGGTATCATACGACACAGTCCAAATAACGCCATAGGCATACAAAACCCACAACCCTGGGGAAAACGCCTGACCTGTGATGCACGCAGGCATCCACACGGCCAAATTGAAAACCAGACCCAGCAGAATTTGGGGATAATATGTAAAGCGTTTACACCAAGGATAAATCAGCGTGCCCATCAAGCCCAATCCGGCAACCAGCACACAGGAAAAAGGTAAAAAATAGGAAAAAACCCCGGCCCCTGTGATGAAAAATACGGTCACAATGGCCACCATGGTCCACGATGGTGGTTGGGCAACCAAGGGGCGATTTTTTGTACGCACCACCTTTGCATCCAAGGATCGATCCACCCAATCATTATAAAAGCAACCCAAACTGCGCGCCCATATGGCACCAGCGGTGATCCACAACGCCACAGAATAGGCGCCCCCACACCAAAGAAACCCCCAGTATCCAGGGATAACCAATAAAATCCACCCCACAGGGGAACCCAGCCTCATGACATCAAAAGCCAAGGGCACCATATCGCCGATGGCTTTGATTCTTTTAAATTGCTCCACACCCAAGGCCAAAATTTTTGCAACATATTTGATTAAAGCCAGCATACCTAAGCCTCTTGGATGAACCAGATGTACTCATACCATACAACCTGGACGGATCCTAGATGGGTTCCTGCTGCACCTGATCCGATTCTCGAAAAAGAAAACCGCTGAATGGGGATTAAAGGGTATTTTTTATAGGTATGGTGGGTGATACTGGGATTGAACCAGTGACCCCTGCCGTGTGAAAGCAGTGCTCTGCCGCTGAGCTAATCACCCCTTGATTACAGTGTGCTGTGGTTTTTCACAACCGTCAAGACAATTTTAACCCGCTGCATACAAAATAGGTGTTAAATCTGCATATCTGGCATCATTACAAATAATATCGCACCAGAAATCCATTTGTGGTATGATGTTAAGGATTTTTCTCGACAATTTCAGATTATGGCCGAATCTCCATTGTTCCCCGAAAAAAAGCTGGAAAAACAAGCTATTTCACCCATGACGCTGTGGTTAATGGATTTTTTAGACCATGTGGATCTGGCCCTTTTTATGTCCCTATCCCCCTTGTGGTACATCATTTTGTTTCCAGATTCCTGGACGCTTGCAGAAAAAACCCAATGGTTTCACAGTTTTAAATTTGCAACATCGGTCCTGGTTTATCCTCTGGGCGCCTTTGTATTTTCAGCCATTGCTCAGATAAAATCTCCTGTTGTGGCATTGCGTTGGTCGGTATGGGGATTTTCCCTCTGCACCATGGCCATGGGACTTATTCCCACAGCGTGGTCATTTTTTGGGCTGTACCTGATGGCGGCATGTCGTTTTTTACAATGTTTTTTTGCCCGCGGCGATCGCACCATCGGCCCCATTTATTTAATGGCGAACACCCCCAATTCCACAGCTCTGGATCGGGCAGTGATTTACGATGTGGTTTTAATTTCTGGACAATGGGTGGCACAAATTATTGCGTACGCCTTGCTGATCGCAAATGATGTGTTTTTATGGCGAATTCCTTTTATTGTTGCCGGAATGATGGGTTGTTTTTGCGCCTATTTTCGATGCAAAAATACAGAAAAAACCAATGCCAGCCCCCCTCTCACCCCCACCTTGACCTTGCTCATGGACCAACGCCCATCTTGGAAATGGTTTGCGGCTTTGGTCTGTATGACAGGGCCTTCTTATTTATTTTACGATCTCTGTTTTTATCTGATGACGGATTTTGTGCCCATGGTTACGTCCTTGCCCTTTGCCTCTTTGGCGGGCCAAAAAATGTACCTATCCCCGTTGGATATTGGAATCCTTTTTGTCTCTTACTTTACTTTAAAGCGCTTTGATCTGACGGCACACCGGTTGCTGTCCATCATGTCGGGAATAGGCATCATCGGCATCAGCATTTTAATTCCCATGTTTTCTGCCCTATCCCTGTATCACAATCTGTTTTATGTTGGATTTTTTCGATGCGTTTTAATTGCTCTTGGTGTACCGTACGCGTTGTGCCTGTTTGTTTTGTTGCGACAAGCCATTGTATCCAGCTCTAAACCCTATTTATTCATACCGCTGGCCCAATTGATCGGCACCATTTTTTTGGGCCACAGCAACTGCATGATCAGCTTTAAATTATACGCTCTATTCCCTTATGCCGGTACAGCTGGTGTGTATGGTTCCTTGGTGTGCCTGTTATCCCTGTGGGGAAATCGCTGGTTTAAACGCTGTGTGATACCCACCTTGCCCCCATCATAAAAGGATACGCATGCCGTCATAGGCTGGAATAATATGCTGGGGTAATTTTGCACACAATGTGTCGTAATCCATCTCTGTGCCCATATGAATCAGGACGGCTTTTTTGGGTTTTAAACGATCAATCCAATCCATGGTAATGTCCCAATGGGCGTGCGTACCTTTTGGATGCATCCCCATGCAATCGACAAACCACACGTCCAAATCGGATAAACACGCCATGGCATAATCATCGAGCGCTTTTACATCCGTAGAATAGGCCCAATTGGAAAAACGAAACCCCAAACTGGTGCTGTACCCGTGATCTTGTGCAAAGGGACACACCGTGACATGGGCCACAGAAAAGGAGCCCGTCATCAACTGTGGGGATAAAAATGGGGCATACGGGCGCTTTTCCCCCGAATCACAGGCATAGGGATAACGCACATGGATCAGATGAAATGTTTCTTGATCCATCCACACAGGAATGGGGTGCCCTTGAGCCACAGAAAAAGGTTTTAAATCATCCAATCCACCGATGTGATCAAAATGGGCATGGGTTAAAATCACGCCATCAATACGATCAATATTTTCTCGTAAAGCCTGTTGTCGAAAATCTGGCGTCACATCAATCAGCCAATTTTCTTGACCAAAGCGCACCATGGCTCCACAGCGCGTGCGTGTGTTTTTATGGCACTCTGGATCACAATCTCCCCACTGATGGCCCACCAAGGGCACACCAGCCGATGATCCACACCCCAAAATGCACAGTTCTGTTGCTGAAATCATGGCGTACACCTGTTCCAAAAAAGTATAATAAGTATGAATACGATGCTGATCAATATCAATCATCACCCTTGGAACAAATGATTCCCCATTGATGCATCAGGCCCAATGATATGTCCGCCTGGACACACCTAATCTTTTGTTTCTTGGGACCTATTGTCCTGGTAAAAAGAGCCATTTTGATGTATAATTTGCTTTATTTATATCGCATTTTTCATGTCGCTTTATGGACCTCACCCCTCTGCATCATCTGTATCCACCACCCAATCTCGAACAGGAAAAGTCTGGATCCATCCCCAAGATTGCGAACGAACCATCCTCTTTTTGAAACAAAAGTACGATATTTCTGATATGGCCGCACGTTTGGCCTATCACCGTTTAAATTCCTTGGACGAAGCAGACGAAATATTTTCGCCCTATTTACGCAACCAATTGCCTGATCCGTCTTTTTTACCAGATGTAGAGTTGGCTTTTGAGCACACCTTTGCCAGTCTGTTGAGTAAAAAACCCCTAGGCGTTTGGGGCGATTATGATGTGGATGGGGCGTGCTCTGCGGCATTATTGGTGAAATATTTTCGGGCTCTGGATATTCCCGTTTCACCCTATATTCCCGATCGCTTTCAAGAAGGATATGGGCCCAATGCGGCTGGATTGTTATCCATGAAGGATAGCGGCATCGATACGGTATTTATTGTGGATTGTGGAACCACGGCCTTCCAGCCGCTGGCCGCAGCAAAAGAATATGGCCTAACCGTCATCATCATCGATCACCATCGCGTGGCCCCAGAACACCCCGTCTGCCATGCCCTGATTAACCCAAAACGTGCGGACTATACGGGCCCATTGTTGTTGCAGCAATTGTGTGCCGGTGGTTTGGTGTTTTTATTTCTGGTGGGCCTAAACCGTTATTTACGCGATCAAAATTATTTCGATCAAAATGGCATCAGCGAGCCTGATTTGTACAGTTTCTTAGATCTTGTGGCACTGAGCACCATTTGCGACATGATGCCGTTGCGTCACATCAATCGTGCTTTTGTCAAACAGGGCCTAAAAGTGATGCGAAAACGACACAATGTGGGTCTGACCTGTTTAATGGATGCTTCTCGCATCAAGGGCGTGCCCAGCCCCATTCATTTGGGTTATACCATTGGCCCACGCATTAACGCAGGCGGTCGCATTGGGGATGCCTCTTTGGGGGTGCGTTTGTTATCGTGCGAAGATAAACCAGCAGCCATTCAAATGGCCCAAGAGCTGAACCAACTGAACCAAGAACGCCAAGCCATTGAACGCAGCACCTTGGAACAAGCCATGAAACAGGCTCAAATGCAAACGGATAAACCCTATATTTTTGTATTCGGTGATCATTGGCACGAAGGGGTTTTAGGCATTATGGCCAGCCATGTCAAAGAGGCCTTCTTTAAGCCATCTTTTGTGCTTACGGCAAAAGGATCCTGGTTAAAAGGGTCCGTTCGATCCATTCCAGGGGTGGATATTTCTGATTTAATTCATCGGGCCTGCCAACACAATCTGCTGGTGACAGGTGGGGGACACCCCATGGCTGGGGGGTTAACGGTAGAGCGAGAAAAGTTAGATGAATTGCTGGCCTTTATTGATCGGTTTTTTCAAGAATGCGAGAGTCCCCCAGAATCGCCAGCCATCCCCATTGATATGGCCATTACCTTTGAACAACTGCGGGCACCAGAATTTTTCAATGCCCTAGATTATGTTGGCCCCTTTGGTGCCGATTATCCCCCACCCAAATTTTTGGCCTCTAATTTACTCTTAGAGCACGTTAAACCCTTTGGTTATAATCATTTACGCATGTACGGCATTCAACCCAACGGACAATCGCATGCCATGGTATTTTTTCGTCAAGCTGAAAAAGAAATTGGCCAATGGTTGCTGTCTAAACCGTCTCACCGGGTGGACTGTTTGTTAACCATCCAATCGGAATACCGATGGGGGTACCAACGTGCCCTGCTGATCATAGAGGATATTGCCACATGCTGACCCTGCACCCCGGCCTTTCCCCAGAAACCACCCCTCCCAGGATTCCCATGATTATTGGAAAAATTCTGACCACCCATGGTGTACGTGGCCAAATCAAAGTCCACAGTTTTATGCAAAATCCATGGGATTTGGCACACACCAGTCCTTTTTGGATCCATGATCAGTGTTTTACACAATGGAGTCATTTTAAACCCATGGGAAAACCTGGTATTTTCTTGGCCAGCTTACCCAATATTATAAGCCTGAATCAGGCTGAAACCTTTCGTCACGCCCACATCATCATTGATCGATCCCAATTGCCAGATGTGGAAGGAGAAATTTATTACAAAGATTTAGAAGGCAAAGCCGTTGTTGATTGTCATGGCACCCCCATGGGCCAGGTCGTTCACGTTCATGATTTTGGTGCTGGCCCCATATTAGAGTTATCAGAAACAGGCTTAATGATTTCTTTCCATGCCATGGTTGATGCAGGTTCTGATGTTTTGCAATTAAAATCTGCCCTTGAAACCTTTCTGTAAGGGGGTATTACATCGTTGCATCATTCCAGAACCAAGATCTCGGCATTTTTACAGGCCCTTAAAAAATTTAGCCCTTAAATACGTGTGGGCATCAAGACATAATGGACCGTGGGGTCAGATGGATCTTGGA
>CAXNJQ010000011.1:0-11285 GCA_964202705.1 Holosporaceae bacterium | reverse complement strand
TGCTGGAAAGAAAAGATCGAATGGTTAGGGATGGTTTTTTTTGAAATTCATCCAAGGTCATGGGCTCTCGATTAAAGGCAGAGCACACGGCATTAAGTGCCCGCAAGGTGTCATGGGTCGTGTCAACCAATGTATTGTCCCAATCAAATAATACGGCGCTGGGCAGACGGTCTGGTTTTATGGTCATAACAATTGAATAGGTCCTTGTTATTTAGCATAGGCTTTTTTCAGGGTTTTTTGCAAATCATCCCGTACATCAACCCGGTGTTTTTTGTAATCCCTATGGGCAATCCATCATCCAGAAGGGGTTTTAGTACCATAAAAAGGACGCCAGTTGGGATACCTTTTCACGACAATTTTTTTGATCATAGGCCCGAACAGGGGAGGGCAAATCGCCTGAACGCAATTGAGAAAATGCCATCAATTGAAAGGACTTTATGGTTCGTAAGATATGATTAATATTGGAATATTCCAGCTGTGACATGATGCCTCTTTTTTGCAATTGTTGGGCAATAGACCGTTGCTGTTGGATTTGTGCAGCCGATACGGGAGAATTTCCACCTAACCGTGGGGTCATTAAAAAGATGGCAGAGGTGATGTTGTCACTTTTCTGGTAATTAGAGGTAAAGTATTGAAGCAACGGTATGCTTTGCAACAGCGGGAAACCGCCTCTGCTTTCGTTACGTTGCTGGGTTTGAATGCCCGATATCACAATGGTTTGACCCACCATGCATTTGACCGTGGTGGATACCTTAGAGCGCTGGATTTGAATCAGCTGGTTGGATATTCCTATTCCAGAATTGGGTAAATTGACAAAATCCGAACCCACCAGGGTGATTTCCAGCACAACTTCTCCATTTTCAGACAGAGAGACCGGACGAATTTCGATTTTCGTACCGGCATCAATGGATGCGGTTGCTGCACCAGTTAGGTTCCCTGATGTCGAACCCGTATATTGAGCACCCTGCAGAAAATAGGCAGAGTGACCAAGGGTCGTTGATAAACTGGCACGCGATACCAATTCCACTTTTGATCGTCCAGAGTTGGCAATATTTAGACTGTACTGCATGGCAAAAGGGGTAATGCCATAAGCCAACGTATTGACCGTACTGGAAAGGCTCTTAACCCCATTTACGCTGGCAAATTTTTGCGCAATATTCCATTGTGGGGCTACATTCAGATTTCCAGCCGAATCCCCTGGCCCACCAAGAATGACTTGCAAGCTGTTGAAAATATTTTGCCCCCTGCTTTCTGTTTTTTGATCAGAATAACTAATGAGTGTCGTATCAAAAATCAACGATGGTGGCGAGTCGGCGCTTGTTTTTACCTCTAAGTTCTTTTCATCATTGCCCTTTTTGGTTTCAAAGGATGAAAACTCAGAATTGCCACGCACGCCGGATGCCTCTGTACTGGGCGCTGCTGCCATCAAGCGAATACGTGTGCCTGTTTTTTCCCACTGGTTAAGGCGCTGTTTCATCACGGCCATATCGGATTGGTTTTTGCCAACCAATTGACCGTATGTATGGAGGTATTGTTCTGCTTTTGCCTTTTCCCCTGCTGCGGCGCAAATCATGGCTGCAGATCGAATGATTTCTGGTTTTTTTGGACACATTTTTGCAGCTTTTTCAATAAAGATCAGGGCTACGGGTAAATCATAGGCATAATAAGACGCATACGCCAGCGAATAGGTCACATCGGGATTAAGGGAACATAGGGCGTAGGCCTCTACGAAATATTTTTGAGCCTCTTTGTATTTCGACATTTTTAATGCGTTTAATCCGCGCAAATAATGGGTCAGCCACAAGGATGGATCCAAATCCATAGCGGTTCGATAGGCAATTTCGATTAATTCTTTGCAGTCATCTTGCCCCATGTCCAGCAAAGATTCATAAATAAACGCATTTAATAAATGCAGAGCCGCATTTCGGGGCTCGATATTGATGGATTGATTGACGTATAAAGAAGCTTCTTTTAACTGGTTTTGCTGGATAAATGCTTTGACTTTGGATATGGAAAAAAAAGATGGGAATGAAATGGGGCCTTGTTTCAAGAAATCCATTGGGCTTGGCTTAGCCAACGGCACGGAAACAGATGGCGATTTTCGGTTTTGACACCCTTGTTGTACCAGCAAAGACAAGGCCAGTGCGACAAATGTCTTCCAGGATACACGATCCATCATATACTGCTTCATAACGCTCCTTTTTAAAAATAGAAAAAGCTGGATAAATTGCTTAATCGTTCTGACAATGGCTCTGATTGGGATTCAGAAATAACGAAGGCGTCTCCTGATTGGCAACCATTGACCAGAGATGACCTGCCCAAATGTTTTAAAATCAAGGCGTATGTGGATGGACCAGAATAGGTAAATCCAGATGGATCGGCCATATGCAGTTCTTTAAAGACCTCATTTTGATCCGGTGTTTTCATGTACGCTGTTTTGGCTTGACCCCCCAATTGAACGCTGAGAAGGTATAAAATGGTGGCTTCTGAATTGCTGTTGTTCACCGCAGAGAAGAAATATTGCAAAATGGGAATATTGCCCAGCACGGGGAATCTAGAGTCTGCGACTTTTTTCACGACCGTTTTTAATCCACCGACGATGATGGTTTGACCGGCATATACTTTGACAATGGTGGATATTTTAGAACTGTTGACTTGGACCAATTGGTTACCCAGTCCTTGGGACAAGGCAGATTGGGATAACACTCGGCTGCCCCCATCACCCACCGCCGCCGACGACGTCATGGTAATATCCAGGGTAATAAGCCCATCATCTGCAATATTAATGGGTTTAACCTCTAACTTATCTCCGGCATCAATGGTAACCAGCGATCCCCCAGCCGGAGCCGCCTGGATAATGCTGCCCGCAAAAAAAGCAGCCGGTTTGCCCATTAAGGTAGAAATGGTTGGCCGAGAAGAATAGGTCGCAATGGATCGTGATGCATTGGCAATATTTAAGGCGTAATTCAAGGCCGATGGTGTGATGTTATAATTAAAGGTATGCCCTTTTAATGTGGCCGATGGTGTCCCCAGCGCTCTGGTTTGTTCACGACCCCACCAGAATAAAGGTGCTTTACCCGTGGCGTTCGCCGTTGTCCCACCCAAGACCACCGACAGGGGGTTTGTAACATTTTTAACTTGATCATAGGCACTAAATAAGTTGTTGCCTTTTTGCTGGTTGTTGCTTTGGTTCACCAACAAAATGTATCCACTCAAGATAATGCTGGGGATGTCATCTTCTTTTTTCTCTGCATCTTTACCCTCTTTTTTGGCCGCATCATCGTCCGCCATCCTGGAAATTTTGGTATTGGCATGCAATCCTTTCCAATACTGGATTCTGTTGCTGATGTGTTGTAAATCACCTTTGCTGGCTTTTCCTGCCAACTTGGCATAGCAATCAAAGGCCACCTGACTGTCTTGAAAGTGTCCACTGGCGGCGTAAATCACAGATGCTGTACGGTAATACAATGGATTTTTTGAGCACAAGGATAGGGCTTTTTTAATGGAGCAATAGGCCGTTTTAATGTCCCCATTGCGATAAGAGGCACAAGCCAAGACATATAATAATTTATGCTCATCTGGACGCATCATCACACCTTGGGCAAAGTGACGTTGCGCCATAAAGGCATCCCCTTGGGATAAGTATTGTTGACCCAGCAAATAATGGGCCGCAGGATTGGATCTCTCTGCGGTTAATGCGGCTTGATAAGCCACCGTCGCCATTTTTCCTGCATTGCTCTCGCCCAACAACGCTCTCGCTTCCCAGATGAAACCCTGGGCAATATGCAATGCCGCACAGTTTGGATGGTTTTCCAGTGTTTTGTTGATATAATCGGATGCTTCGCTGATTTGGTTTTTCTGAATAAAACGTAACAGCAGCGCCAAGGAAAAAGAGCTTGGAAACTGAGAGTGCAAGTCCTTTAAGAAATACATTTTCTCGGAATACATTAGTGATTTTTTTGAAACCACTTTTTCTGATTTTTGAGAGCACCCTGCAGTGATTAGACAAAGGATGTTGGCCAAATACCATCTCTTCATAAACCTATCGGCCTTTCCCTAGAAAACTTATTTTAAAACCTATCGGCAATCAAAGCTCAAGTCAATGAATAAAAGCGCAACTTTTCTATCTTTTTGTTTTTTAATATTTTGTTTTTGCTAAAAATTACTAAAAAACATTAAAAACGATTGTCAATACAAAGTGTTCTGGATTTTTTTAAACCCACAGTATGGTTAACAGACTTGAAAAAAATTTCTTAACTTTTTATTTATTTTATTCTGAAAAATATTTTGAAAAAAAGCCGGATCCTGGTACTCTAAAGTACCAACACTGTTCTCTTATCGTTTAAAATGGATATAAGTATGTCGTTTGTTATTGGTTCAGGTGTTGTGGCATGTTGGGTTTTTCGAGAGCTGTTGGGTTATCGAAAGCAATTGGAGCACAATCACTTACGGCAACGGTACCAAATCCTGGAAACAGAATGGGGTGCCAGTCGAAAAGAGGTCCATCATTTGCGCGAAATGAACACCCACCTGCAGACGGTTTTCAAAGAACAAGCAGCCGCCATGCACGATTCTAGAAAAGATATGGAAAATCGATTACAGGGGATTTGCAGTCAAACATTGGTTGGGGCTCAGAAAACATTTTTATCCCATCTGCAGCCCATTTTATCCCAATTCCAGCAATCCACCACTGGGCAATTAAAGGAACAATCGTCCTTTTTGACCCAATTGGTTGGTCCATTAGAACATTATTTGCAAGATATGAAGCACCATATTCATGCCCTGGAACAAACACGGGTGGGGGCATATTCTGGATTAAAGGAACAGATCGGACATTTGGCAGAGGGGCAAAAAGTTCTGTCCTTGGAAACGAACGCCCTGATGAATGCCTTTCGCACACCGCACATTCGTGGCTGTTGGGGGGAAATGCAATTGCGTCGTGTGGTGGAGCTGTCTGGCATGTTGCCGTACTGTGATTTTCAACAGCATCCCACACTGAGCACAGAAAAAAAGCACGGTATTCGACCAGATATGATCATTCGATTGCCCGGTAAAAAATCCATTATTGTGGATTCCAAGGCGCCAATGACCCATTATTTGGAAGCCACATCGGCAAAAACATCCGCCGAATATCAAGGCAAAATTAAAGAACATGCCCGTGTTTTAGGGATGCACATCAAGGCGCTGTCGGATAAAAAATACTGGTCGTACCAAGAACATGCCGTCGAGTTAACGGTGCTGTTTGTTCCAGGAGAATCCTTTTTAAGCGCTGCACTGGAAGGGGATGCCAATTTATTAGAATTGGCCGCGGAAAAAAACATTATTTTGGCCACACCCATGCTGTGCATTGCCCTGTTAAAAACCATTGCCCAAGGATGGCGTCAGGACTTGTTTTCCCAAAAAACCCACCGCATTATCGCCATGAGTCAAGATCTATCTGTTCGATTGGAAAAATTCCAAGGCCACTTGTTGGGCGTGGGGAAAGCTCTGAAAAATGGTCTTTTGTCCTATCAATCTGCCTTGGGTATGTTTCAAGACACCATTGTGCCCACGGTGGAAAAACTGGGGTCCATTGTTCCAGATACCGACGCCCCAGAGGCGGACATTGTCACCCAAATGACAGATTTAACAGAATTAACAGAGGCAGCCCAGGAAAGCCGACACCTTCTTCAGGAATCAGGTCTTGATTATGAAAAGGCCTTGCAACACCCAACCCATCAAGAGGAGCACAATGAGCCAGAAGCCCCAGACCATGACACAGAGAATGCCGATCTGGAAGAACCTAGGGATGCCGATTCAGACCGTGTCGATGATACCCAGCTGCAAGACGGGCAGGGTACGGATGAGCAAGACGGGCAGGGTACAGATCAGCAAGACGGCCAGGGTACGGGGACTTCTCTAGACGATAGGCTGACCACTATTCATGGTATGCCGTTAAACAGGCATCACCATAGGGCCACGGCATAGAAAATCCACCACACTGTTCAGCACACAGCGCCCCTTGTTGGATAACATCAGGGGGGGCAAAACGCCCGCAGAGGCAAGGGGCATTTCTGGTGCAACAACCAGGTTCGCTTGTATACAGTGGTGAATGCGTTGAATCAATTCGGGGTGAAGGCCTTCGCCAGCATCCAATACCGCACTCAAATCCAGACCACTTTGCAGACGTAATCCCATTAAAAATTGCTCTTGTAACCGTTCAGATCGCGTTAAGGCCTGATCCAGAATCAACCCATGTCCATTGGTATGGACGCTGTCCATCCATTGATCGGGTAAACCTCTGTTGTGGGTGGCCATTTTGATTGTTCTTCCAGATTCATCATAAGCACTGATGCGTCCATGGGCCCCCGGTCCTAGACCCAAAAAATCTTGGTACGTCCAATACATGGTGTTGTGAATGCTGGTTGCACCCGGCTTTGCATAATTAGAAACCTCGTAACGCTGTAATCCCAAAGGTGAAAACGCCGCATCAGTCATGGATTCCAGATGTAAAACCAAGGCATCGGATAATTCTTGATGACGTTTTTTGTAAAAGGGTGTCCCCATTTCGTAAGTCAATTGATAAATGGATACATGGTCGTCAATCCAAGGGGTGGCCAGTGTTAACTCTGTGCCCCACTGTTGATGATCTTGATGATTTTTGTGGGCATAAATCAAGTCAAAAGAATAACGCAATCCAACATGTTTTAAATGATTTAATGCCGCCTGAATATCAGAAACTCTGTGATTTCGACCCAAAAATGCTAAGGTTTCATCATGAAAGGATTGAACACCCATAGAGATTCGATTGATGCCCGCATGGAAAAAATGGCCTGCTTTTTCTTGATCCGTGGGGTTCATTTCCAGGGTAATTTCCACATCATCCACCACATGCCACAAGGTGTAAATGGTTTTCAGAATATGTCCAACCAAATCAGCAGACATCAAGGATGGGGTGCCACCACCGAAAAAGATGCTGACGACGTTGCGATGGCCCACACGGTTTTTCCAATACTTTAATTCGGAAATAAAGGCCCGTTCCCATGCTTTTTCATCCACATCATCCACCACATAGCGGTTAAAATGGCAATAGGGACACACAGACCGACAAAAGGGCCAGTGGATATAAATGGCCAAGGGTTGCACAATGTTTTGTACCCTTTCGTGCTGGCCCATGGGCGTATGTTCCAAATGCCTAGACCTATTCTGTCTTGTTCGTGGAAAACAAGGACAACATGCGTCTGGTAATGAATAATCCACCCGTTAAATTCATGGCCAGAAAAAAGATGGTGATGGTGGTTACTGCCCGTAAAAATCCATGACTAGGACCAGATAGAGCCCCATAAAACGTAACGGCCAAAAACAGAATCATGCTGGACATGGCATTGGTTAACCCCATCAATGGGGCGTGAAAAGCAGAATTGACGCGACAGGCGGACCAAAACCCGATGAATGTACACAAAACCATAATGAAAACGGATTGTACGCTGGTTTCAGAAAACAACGACCCATAGCCCAATGCGCTGGTCAGAGACATCATCCATACCTTAAAAAAGATGCTTGATTTGATCATGTCACACCCCCATCTGTTTTGGCAAGCCACAAAGGGGGGGGGAAAGGGTGTGCCCCATGGCAACAGATGGATTATAGGGCCACAGATCAGATGTTTCATGCAGACACTCCTGAATGATGCAGAGAATCATCAGGACATACACCGGCTTGGGGCCACTCCAGACCCCGTTGTTGAGCGAGACCAATGGGATCCAGACCCCTTAACCCCTATCCGTTGGTTCAGACCCATCAACGGCATGAATCCAATAAGGCTTGCCATTGCTCTGCATCCAGAACCGTGATGTTCCAAGACCGCGCTTGCTCTATTTTTTTGCCACTTTTTTCCCCAGAAACCAAAAAATCTGCCCGTTGAGACAACCCACTTAAAACTCTGGCGCCCGCATCCTCTGCCCGTTTTTTCGCCTCTGCCCGTGTCATGGTGGGCAATGTTCCCGTAAATACGATTGTTTTATCCGAAAGAGGCGTGGTTTTTGTCGTCGGTGCACGTTCCGGAATCATTTCTACATATTGGGCCAAATCTTTGATCCATTCCTGCTCATTGTTCATAAATTTGATTAATTCCGTTGCTGTATCCTTACCAATGCCTGAAATGTTCAACAGGTTTGTATAGACAGCCCCATCGCCTCCCTCTATCCCAGAGCGCTCTTGAATGATGTGTTCTATGGATTGTTCAAAATGATCCCATGTTTTGTAATATTGGGCCAAGGATTTTGCAGAAACATACCCCACCGATGGAATGCCCAAGGCATAAATCCAACGATGCAATGACATTTTTCTGGCTCTGTTCACTGCCCCTATTAATTGAGAAGCCGATTGCTCTGCCCAGCCATCAAGTGGCGTTAAATCATCAACGGTTAATCGAAATAAATCTCCAGGAATGCGCACCAACCCCTGTTCGTATAAAAAAGCCACCTGTTTTGCGCCCAATCCATCCATATCCATGGCATCACGCGACACCATATGACGCAATCGTCCAATGGCTTGGCCACCACAGCGCCATCCCGATACACAACGCCACGCCACGGCACCAACTTCCCTGATCAAAGGGGATTGACACGATGGGCAGTGGGTGGGGAAAACAAAGGGGGCCATGTCACCCGTGCGTTGGTCTGAAAATACTTGCACAATTTGAGGAATGACATCGCCCGCACGCCGAATCAAAACCCGATCACCAACACGTAAATCTTTTCGTGCCAATTCATCGGCATTATGCATGCTGGCCTTTGAAACCATTACGCCCCCCACCCAAACGGGCTGAACATGGGCCACCGGTGTAATCACGCCTGTGCGACCAACTTGGGTATGGATGGATAAAATATGGGTAATGGCATCGTGGGCTGGAAACTTTGCAGCCACAGCATACCGTGGGGATCGGGCAGAATGACCCAAACGTTTTTGATCCGACAAGGCATCCAATTTATACACCACGCCATCGATTTCATATCCCAGCAGGGGTCTTTGTTCAGCAATCCATTCAAAATAATCCTGAACGTCTTGGGCATTTTCACACGTCCGCCAGGCCGTTTGCTGTGGAAAGCCCCACTGTTTCATGGCCAATACCATATCCCGGTATGTGGAAACCCCAGGATACAAATCGTCGCTCAGTGTGCTGCCGTGGGGCATAAACAACAAGGGACGACTGGCCGTAATACGGGCATCCAGTTGACGCAATGAACCCGAAGCCGCATTTCTGGGATTGGATAGGGCAGGCAACCCTGCTGCCAGACGCTCTGCATTCCATTGATGGAAATCCTTTAAGAGGATATAGATTTCGCCTCGAATTTCCATGACCGGTGGACCATCGTACCCCGTTAATTCATGGGGAATGGTGGGAATATTCCAGATGTTTGGGGTCACATCTTCACCCATCACGCCATTTCCCCTGGTGGCGCCACGAACCAAACGCCCCTCTTCATACCGTAAAATCAGGGTTAATCCATCAATTTTTGGTTCCGCAATCCACAGCCCCAAAGAATCCCCAGAAGTCCCTAAAAATCGTGCTGCCTTGTGGGAAAAATCTAAAAATCCTTGAAAATCATTGGTTTTTTCCAGCGAATAAACGGGCCATAAATGGGCCACACTGGAAAATACAGGACTGGGATCATGGCCTATGCGTTCAGACTGACTGTCTGGGGTTTTTAAGGCGGGGTAATGGTGCTCCAGGATTTGCAATTGGTGACGTAAACCATCATAGGCATCGTCCGATAATGTGGGCTCTTGATTTTGATAATAGGCCTGATCGTGTTCCGCAATGTGCTTTTGCAGATCTTGCCACTGTTTTCGTAATGCAGGCGGGACAGGAGCATCAGAAGCCAGGGCAGGGACCCCACCAGAATCTGGACCTGACGCCGCATCCTGAGACAGGTGAAGGATTTCTGTGGGCCCAGCATCGGACGTCCCTTGGGACAAATCGCTGCTTTTTGGGGGTTTTCCTGAAGGCGTGCTCATGTCAAAACGTTTCTCTCCGATGCGATGGTTCAACCCCCATGTTCCCTGATTGATCCAGGTGATGATAACACCCGCTCTTGTCCAAACGAATGGGTTCTTATGCTCTAAAAACCTGGAATTTGATTGGCCAACCCATTCATTGGGCCCATAATGTCTGCTTTGGCTTGTTCCAATTGATGGATGGCGTTTTGATGCGCTGCAACGATTAAATCCTCTAGGACTTCGTCGTTGGGCAGAGAGGAATCCAGGCGAATGTTCAGCAAATGACCCTTTCCACTGATGGAAATACGGACCAAACCATTACCCGATACACCCTCGATTTCCAGCCCATCGATCTTTTTTTGCGCTTCGCCCATCTGTTTTTGTAAACCTTGGGCCTGTTTCATTAATTTTGAAAAATCCATTATTCCGCTTTTTTTCCATTGATACTTGATTACATCACAACGTGGTGATTTGTTCAATTGTCACATCGGGAAAGGTTTTTAAAATGGTTTGCACGGCCACATTCTGTTTGGCCAATGCATCGTAATGGGCTTTTTCTTGCTCTTCTTGCGCCAGTTGGGACAGGCCTTGGGCCGTGTCATTCCACCGGATATGGTGGCCTTTTTGCATATGGTGTTTAAAAAATTCATCAAAACCTGAAGAAAATGCTTTGGGCATTTCACCGCGCGTTTTATCCCAATGCAACACCAAGGCCCCATCATCCCACCCCACCCACGATACATTGGATCGCACATGGGCGTGCAACAAGCCTTCCCGTGCCTGGGTCAGTGCCGATAACAGGGCATCCAACGATACAATGCTGGATTTATTCCATACAACAGGGGGCGTTTTTGTCCTTTTTTCAGCATCGTCATCTGAGCAATGACGGGCAGAGTCCCCCTGGGACAGGTCTTGTGCTGGATACCGGTTGCTGGTTTGGGGCAGGGCTTGGGGGCGGTTGGTGGTGTGTGCACCACTGGATTCTGTGGCTTTGTGTCCTGATGGCCCAGAACCAGCCCCGGAACGGGTTAGATGTCTGCTGGGCTCTATGAACGATAAAATTTGGGATTGAGTAGGAAAATGCGTCATATAAGCCATGCGTAAGGCCACCATTTCCAGCGCCAACAAGGGAAAGGGAGATGCCGAAAGCTCTGCCAATCCTTTTTGCCCCAATTGCCACCATTGATCATAACGATCCAGGGCAATGGGCGGATTTTGTGCTTGCTTATTTTGTGCGGTCTGTTTTAAACATGACATGGTCTTTTCATGAATCAATTGCATGAATTGGGACAGCAATGTGATGG
>CAXNJQ010000010.1:0-11384 GCA_964202705.1 Holosporaceae bacterium | reverse complement strand
CCCCAATTTATTAGAAGAGGATGGCGCGCCCATACTGTCGGATCACGGCTGTTCTGGGGACCCCCTTATGGCTCGGCAAGCGGTCAAAGATATGAAGAACAGTTTATGCATGGTGGGGTCCCACATGGTCGCGTCCATCGCGGTGTCTTATGCCTTGGCCTGGGGGGTGGGACACCTGTTCACTTTGTCTTCATTTTGGCGTATTATCATAGGAGCACTACTGGCTTTTGCAGCCAATGGCTTAACGGTATACAGGATGATAAAACAATGAGTGGTCTGCAACCATTGCAACAATTTTTGGTCAAAACGTTAATACCAATTCATGTTTTTGGCCTTGATCTTTCCTTGACCAACTCTGCCGCATTTATGCTGGGGGCCACGGGTCTTGTTGTACTGGGGCTTGGTTTGGGTTTGAGGAACGCATCGTGCCTTCCCAGTCGTCTTCAAGCGGCGGCAGAGTTGCCATTTTCCTTTGTAGAGGGTATAGTGCTCGAAAATAATGGCAAAGAAGGGTTGCCCTTTGTGGGGTTTTTGACCTCTATTTTCTTGTTTGTTTTGATGGGCAATCTTTTGGGGCTTTTGCCGTTTGGGTTCACATTTACCAGTCAAATCATTGTTAATTTTTCATTGGCATTTTTGATTTTGTGTGTCGTGACGGTGTATGGTTTTATCCGAAACGGAAAAGGATTTTTAAGGGTGTTTTTACCAGAAGGGGTTCCCTTGTGGATCGCGCCCATTTTGGTTCCTGTCGAACTGGTTTCTTATTTGTCCAGACCGGTCAGTTTGTCCATTCGGTTGTTTGCAAATATGGTGGCCGGTCACAGCATTCTGAAAATATTTGCATTTTTTACAGCCAGTCTGGGGGTTTTTGGCATTGTGCCATTGGCTGTCAATGTGGGTTTAATTGGATTTGAGTTCTTTGTGGCCTTTATTCAAGCTTATATTTTTACCTTGCTCAGCTGTATGCATTTAAATGATACGTTACATTCACACTAATTAGGAGGTTAATAACGATGAGTATGAACACGATTGCGGCTGCACTGGCAGTATTGCCGCTGGGTCTGGTGGCCTTGGCTATGGGGTCTATTTTTAACAAAGCCATTGAATCCATTGCGCGCAATCCGGGGGCCACTGACCCCATTAGAAAGTTGGTATTTATTGGGTTTGCAGTGGTGGAATCCGTGGCGCTGATTGCCTTCGTGGTTGCCGTTCTGATTTTGTTCAAATAAGTCAGCACCATGCCTCAGTTTGATTTCAGCGTTTATTGTTCTCAGATTTTTTGGATGTGCCTATCCTTTGGACTGTTGTTCTGGGCGATGCAAAGGTTTTTAATGCCGAAAATCAGGCAATTGCAACAGAAAAGAGCCGATGAAAAGAATGTGGTGTTGCAAGAGGCTGATGCCCTGTTAGAAAAGGCCCTTGCTTTGGAGCAAGACATAGAATCGAGACGGAAAAGCGCAAGAGACGATGCGGCAGCTGTGGTAAGTCAAGCTCTGGAGTTGTGTGGACAACGCATGCAATCAGAACTTTACGCCCATCAATCATCATACCAGGCGCAATTGGCGCAGTTGGAAAAAACAATAGAGCAAGAGCGCACCGTAGCGTGGAAAACGTTATATGATTCTGTTCCACAGTTGTGCGACCTTTTGACACAAAAGTGGGCTAATGCCTCAAAAACCCAGGTGAGGCCATGATCCTTTTTACAAAGATACGGGACGCTGTGATGGCTTTGCCCATGAAAAAACCAATATTTTTGTCTGTTTTTGCCATGTTGGCGGTGGGGTTATTATGGAAAGACGCCCTGCATTTTTCCATTCCTGTGGCCTTTTTTGTCTTTATCATCGGAATTTGGGGCCTGGCATCCCGTATGATTCAGCAGGAAATAGGTGCCTATCAAGATCAGATTCAAAAAGAGCTGAACAACGCACAAGACAGGCTAAAAGAGGCGAGGGAGCGCTTGGTTTCCGCAGAAAAAGTTCACGGGGAACTGGATTTGGTTCTGGACTCTATTTTACAATCGGCGCACCAAGAGGCCGCACACATTTTGCAAAAGACAGAAAAAGACATTGATGCCATGCAAGAAAATCAGAGACGCCAACTGGATCTTGAAAATATTGTGTCGCGTCAAAAGTGGAAAGCCATTATGGCCAAAGATATAGTGTCGGCCATGGGTAAATCCTTTTCTGATCAATCAAAATCCAGGGGAAGCGCTCCCGCCACAGAATCCATATCGGCAATTATATCTCGAAAAATTTCGAAATCTTTTGATCAATAAAGGGCAGGTTGGGACAAACCAGGGGCAGAAAGGAGTGGTGTGGGTGCATTGTGGGGCAGAAAGCAGTGATGTTGGTCTCGGGAATGAGACATTTGGGGAAATGATCCTAACGTCTTTTTTGGATAAAAACGAATCATTGCCCCCACAGTCATTGCCCCCACAGATGCTCTGCCTCTTCATTGCCCCCACAGTCATTGTCCCACAGATGCTCTGCCTGTTCTTTGCCATCTTCCTCTTTATGACCCTCTTCATTTCTAATGATCATCAGGCCCATTTTCGGAAACTTTTGTACGCCTTCTGTGTTTTTACAAGGCCGCTGGGATCTTTAAAGTCCGATTCTATGAAAACCAGTTACGCGCGCAACACTATGAAGTGGTCACAAATCTAGTCAGCAATCTTGAAAATATTTCAGATCTGGATAAACACGTAAACATTCTGAAGATAAAAATCTGAGTTATTGGCCGAGTGATTGCTTAGATAAACCCTTAAAAAGAGCACATTTCTTGCAGGCTTTTTCCCAGATTGTTTAAAGCACCACCCCGATTTACCCTGAGAGTTTAAAGCACCACACCGATTTACCCTAAGAAAATAGATTGTTTTTGTCAATGAGGTGTTCAATGGGCTGATAGGACCATAAGGATTTTATCAATGGGTTGCCTGAACACAAACACACGGTTGTAATTTTTTAATGGACCGATTGAACCCATAGAACGGAGTTGCTTTGCATTTAATCTGGAATTTTGCATCCGATGGGGAAAAAGCATAAGAAAAAACATAGGGAAAAAGCAGGCGCTACAGGGTTCGAACCTGTGACCTATTGATTAAGAGTCAACCGCTCTACCAACTGAGCTAAGCGCCCTCCCTACTTTTTTATTGTAATGGGTTTTTTAAAAAAACACAACGCCCCAGGGACCGCTCTGTATGTGCTGTTTTTTTCGACCCATTCGATACATCCCCCACCACCACACCATTCCTCTGCCCCATACACTTATCCCCCAGATCCGCCCTACATGGCTGCAACAGACTTCCCTTGAAAACATTCGTCTTGCCATTGGCTCCAAGTCATCATGGATACGGCATCATGTTCTTGGTTCAGGGCGCACAAAGCCTCGTAATTCAGTTGATGTCCTGGATTTAAGGCCTGAACTTTTCCGGCAATAAAGGCCCCTTGCAAGGAAAAATCCCCCATCATGTCTAAAATTTTATGTCGTGCCGTTTCGTTGCTCAAAATCATGCCCCCAGGATTAATGGGGACCCCTTTGTCCCAAACCAAAGCCACATCCAAAGACCCACCCTTGATGTATCCCCATTCTTTGATTTTCTCCACATCACACAGCCGCATAAAGGTGCGTGCTGGCGCAATGTCATGCTGAAAAGAATCGGAAAGAGGGTCAAAGGCATATTCATGCACAACACCAATATCTGGTGTGGAAACCACCGAAAAAAGAGGCCGTCCAGGGGAAAATTCAACCCAGCGATTTCCCTGATTCACCCGAACAGGGCATCTGATCACAGCCCACAAGGTTTCCTCTGTTGTACTGGCCACACACCCTGCCTCTAACAGCGCTTGGAGATACTGTTTTGCGCTGCCATCACAAATGGGCGCCTCTTTCCCCTCAACATGGATATGCAGGTCCGTTAAACCAAGCCCATAACAGGCCGACAACAAATGCTCCACCATGGCCACACTGTGTCCAGATGCATTTTCAATGGTGGTATACAATACGGTGTTTGTAACGTTTTTCCAATGGGCCACAATGGGTTCTGGGCCATAAAAAACCAGGCCATCCCCATATTTTGCAGGATGAAAAGTAACACAAGAAGGTTCTCCGTTATGGACGCCTTTGCCAGATACATGGGCACATTTGGCAATGGTTTTTCGATAGCGCACGGATCCTTACAATTGGTTCAAGATAAGGTTAGTATAGGGGAATACCGTATGTTTTCAAGAAAAATGTCATCTTTTCCAACGACATTTTCAAATATTTTGGGCATTGGCGTGGATTTGGTGGATGTCCGACGCATCGAACGCGCCATGATACGCCACCCCATTTCTTTTGTACGGCGTATTTTTACAGATCAAGAACAGGATTATGCGGAAAGCAAAAAGCGCCCTTGTTTATCTTATGCCAAACGCTTTGCCGCCAAAGAAGCCTTTGCCAAAGCCACAGGTTTAGGCATTGGATCTTCCCTTGGGTGGCGTGATGTGGAAGTGGTTTCTCTAAGCAAAGGAGCCCCCCAATTGCGCCTATCTCATCGATGCCAACAGGCATTAAACCTACGCTGGAACCAACGGGTTCAGGGTTTTGTTTCTCTGTCGGATGAATTTCCCTATGCCCAAGCCTTTGTGATGCTGGTGGGCCTTTCTAACAACCTTTCCGACCATCACCAGGCCAAGGCGGGGACACAGGATTCCTCATGTCCATAAAACAGACCACCCATCAGGCCATCCTTCAGGATGTTTTGATCATTACACCAGAAACATCTGGTTTACGCCTGGATGTTTTTCTGACAGAAATGCGCCCCCTGCACAGCCGTACACGCTGGCAAGAATGGATCCGAGGGGGATATGTCGCCATGGATTCTGTCCCTGTGCTGCAGCCCAATTATCGCGTACCGTTGGGATCAACGTGCCGGGTCATGAATTTACCCGAACCTGTGCCCTGTGATCTGACCCCACACCCCATGAATTTACATGTGCATTACGAAGATTCTGACCTCTTGGTCATTGAAAAACCTGTGGGTCTGGTGGTGCATCCAGGAAATGGCACAACCGCACCGACCCTGATTCATGGCCTGTTGGCACAATGTGCAGATTTATCGGGCATTGGAGGGGTTCAAAAACCTGGACTGGTCCATCGTTTGGACAAGGATACCAGCGGTTTAATGATTGTGGCGAAAAACGATCAGGCCCATCATGGGTTGTCCCAGCAATTTGCCGAACGATCCATGGAAAAAAAGTATTTGGCCTTTGTGGTGGGGCAACCCATGCCACCCTTTGGACGCATCGATACATTGTTGGGGCGCCACCCAGAAAAACGATTACAGCAAGCCGTGCTGACCCATGGGGGAAAACAGGCCATTACCACCTATCGAACGGTGAAAACCAATGGCAAAATATCGGTACTAGAGTGCGGGCTGTTAACGGGTCGGACCCACCAAATTCGTGTCCATTGTGCCCACTTAAAACACCCCTTATTGGGCGACAGCCTGTATGGACGTGGAACGGGGCACACCCGCCAAGCGTTACATGCCTGTCGTTTGCGCTTTTGTCACCCTGTTACGGGGGCCATCATGGAATTAACCAGCCCCTTACCCCCCGATTTACAGAAATTGTGGGATGGCATGGATGATGCTGGTTCATAGGGGGGGTCTTTTCTGAATGGATGGTGTGGCGAGTGGGGCAGGGCAGGGGTTATAGGTGCATTCACAGCGGGCATGGATCGATTTGACGGAAAGACCCGGGGGCATTTCTTTTGCCTTTTTTTCCCATTAAACTAGAGGCACATGGTTTTGAGATGAAGGGCCTGATGTTTGAATCCTTGGGACGTCGACTGAGCGATATTTTCCATCAATTACGCAGAAAAAATGGTCTAACAGAGGCCGATGTGACGGCTGTATTGCGCCATATACGCATTGCTCTGCTGGAAGCCGATGTGGCGTTGCCCGCCATTACTGCATTGCTGGACGATGTCAAAACCCATGTCACTGGCACCCAAGTGTTAAAGAGCATTGCACCCGATCAAATGATCATCAAGGCCGTACACGAAGGATTAATCCGCTTGTTGGATCATTCGGACCAAACCTGGATCATGGGGCGCAAAAAACCCACCATTTTTCTGATGGCCGGATTACAAGGGTCTGGGAAAACCACCATGTCGGCGAAAATGGCTTGGCTGTTCAAAGATCGAAAAGTATTGATGGCATCCTTGGATATTTATCGACCGGCCGCGCAAAAACAATTGGAAATACTGGGCCAATCCATAGGCGTGGATACATTGCCCATTATCGAGGGAGAAGCCCCACTGGATATTGCACGCAGAGCCCTGTTGGCCGCAGAATCATACGATGTATTGATTGTGGATACGGCCGGTCGATTGCATAGAGATCAAGAGATGATGCAGGAATTGCGATCCATAAAAGACCTGATTCATCCGGACGAGGTTTTGCTGGTTATTGATGCATTATCAGGGCAAGACGGCCTAACAACGGCCAAAGAATTCCATCAGGATATTGGCCTTACAGGGGTGGGGTTGTCTCGTGTGGATGGCGATGGTCGCGGCGGAGTGGCCTTATCGTTACGTCATGCCACAGGTTGCCCCATTAAAGTCATGGGCATGGGGGAACATCCATCCCAAGTGATGCTGTTCGAGGCCAAACGTTTGGCCGATCGTATTTTGGACAAGGGGGATATTGTGGGGTTGGTGGAAAAGGCACAAGTTCTGGCCGAAACCGTCAATCAAGAGGCCCAAATGAAACGCATGCAGCAAGGCATTTTTACCCTAGAGGATGTGTCAACCCAGTTAAAGCAGTTGGAATCTTTGGGTGGATTAAAGGGTGTTTTGGGTTTTTTACCCGGTATGCGCGGCATAAAAGACCAGTTGGAACAACACCCAGATCGGGCCAATTTTAAACAGCACCAAGCCATGATTTCATCCATGACACCCACGGAACGTCGTCGCCCCGAATTATTAAATGCGTCTCGTAAACGCCGCATTGCACTGGGCAGTGGAACGGATGTGGCGGCCGTTAATCGCCTGCTGGAACAATTTTTTCAGATGCAAAAAATGATGAAATCCTTTAAGCAACAGCCCCCTAGAAAGGGGTTTCGGTCGTGATTTTTTGGCTTACTATCCAAAAGGATAATAGGCTTAATTACATCATTTTTATGTAATTTTTAACATTGGACAAATGGTTTTTTCATGGTACTATTTTAAAAAATCAGATGGATCACCATGAGTCGAGATCAAGCACTGCAAAGCGCCATACAGCAAATCGAACGCGCTTTTGGAAAAGGGTCCTTGTTGCGTTGGGGGGATCAGGGAAAGGTTGATGATATCGAGGTTGTTTCTACAGGATCCATTGGTTTGGACCTGGCCTTGGGCATAGAAGGGTTGCCTTTGGGTCGTATTGTGGAAATTTATGGACCAGAAAGTTCGGGCAAAACCACGTTGACACTGCAAGTCATTGCCCAAGCTCAGAAAAAGGGCGGGGTGTGCGCCTTTATTGACGTAGAGCATGCCATGGACCCCACGTACGCCCGAAAATTGGGTGTGATGATCGAAGATTTATACATTGCTCAGCCGGATACGGGGGAACAAGCTCTGGAAATTGCCGATACGTTGGTACGTTCTGGCGCCGTCAAGGTGGTGGTCATTGACAGCGTGGCCGCATTGGTCCCCAAGTCAGAGCTGGAAGGAGATATGGGCGATTCCCACATGGGGCTGCAAGCCCGATTAATGAGCCAGGCGTTGCGAAAAATTACGGGATCCATTTCTCGATCCGGGTGTTTGGTGATTTTTACCAACCAGATTCGTCAAAAAATAGGCGTTATGTTTGGAAATCCAGAAACGACTACTGGCGGGGTGGCCTTAAAGTTTTATGCCTCTGTGCGCCTAGACATTCGACGCATCGGTGCCATAAAAGATAAAGAGGTTATTGTTGGAAATCAGACGCGGGTCAAGGTGGTGAAAAATAAGATGGCTCCACCCTTTCGCGAAGCACTGTTTGATATTATGTATGGCGAGGGGGTTTCCAAAACATCCGAATTAATCGATTTGGGGGTCAAGGCTGGGTTATTGGAAAAATCCGGATCGTGGTATTCGTACAATGGTGAAAAATTGGGTCAAGGTCGTGAATCTGTTCGGGATTTTTTATTGCGAAACACAGAAAAAGCCCTGATTTTAGAACGCGCCATCATGGATGAATTACGGGTCAAGAGCTCTTTGCTAGAGCCTGCGCTGCAGAATAGGGAAAAAGGTGAGGTCATAGAGACCGCATTTTCAGAGGAAGAGGAAACCGAATCGTCAGAATAATCCTGGGGCCGAGATGGTCCTGCAGCAGGACAAAGGTTGGGGATTAGATGAATAAATGGCCCCACGATGGCCTTTCAAAGGGATGCAACGGCCAGGGCGAAAAAACCAAACTCAAGGTATAGCCGGGTATACGACGGGGGGCGAAACATCCCTCGTTTTTGGTGCATGGTACAGTTTGACCTTGAGTTTTCAGGTTTTATTTTATACACTATGGGTATGATAAAAAACATTTTTTGACAAGGAGAATGCAATGAGCACAATGCGCAAAGGGCGAATGATCGGTATTGACTTGGGCACAACAAATTCTTGTGTAGCCATTATGGATAACGGTCAGCCTCGTGTTTTGGAAAACAGTGAGGGCATGCGTACCACACCATCTGTGGTGGCGTTAACAGACACAGGAGAGCTGTTGGTGGGCCAATCGGCAAAACGTCAAGCGGTAACCAATCCAGAAAACACTTTATTTGCCATCAAGCGGTTCATTGGGCGTCGATTTGACAGTCCCCTTACCCAAAAAGACATCAAAACATCTCCATACCGTATTGTGGCGGGCGATAATGGAGATGCGTGGGTAGAGGCGCAAGGCAAAAAGTACAGCCCAAGCCAAATCAGTGCGTTTATTTTACAGAAAATGAAGGAAACGGCTGAAAAGTTTTTAGGTGAAAGCGTAACCGAAGCCGTGATTACGGTGCCAGCCTATTTTGATGATGCCCAGCGTCAAGCCACCAAGGATGCGGGTCGCATTGCGGGTCTAGATGTCAAGCGTATCATTAATGAACCCACTGCTGCGGCATTGGCCTATGGTTTGGATAAACAAAAAAACGGCATTGTGGCGGTGTACGACTTGGGTGGCGGTACATTTGACGTTTCTATTTTGGAACTCAGCGACAATGTGTTTGAGGTCAAATCCACCAACGGTGATACCTTTTTAGGGGGTGAGGATTTTGACCATTGCATCGTGGATTTTTTGGCCAAAGAATTTGAAAAAAGCAACGGCATTGATTTGCGCAAAGATCGCTTGGCATTACAACGGTTAAAAGAAGCCGCGGAAAAAGCCAAAATAGAGCTGTCGAGTGCCATCAGTACGGATGTAAATTTGCCATTTATTACAGCAGATCACACCGGACCAAAGCACTTACAAGTTAAAATGACCCGCTCTGGTTTAGAGAGCTTGGTGGCGCACTTGATTGAGCGCACATTGACACCATGCAAAAGCGCATTAAAAGATGCAGGCATCAGCATCAATGAGATTTCCGAAGTCATTTTGGTGGGCGGCATGACCCGCATGCCAAAAGTAATCGAGGCGGTCAAAGCTTTTTTCGGAAAAGATCCCCATCAAGGCGTGAATCCAGATGAGGTTGTGGCCCTGGGGGCGGCCATACAGGCGGGCATTTTGCAAGGAACGGTTAAAGAGGATTTGCTGTTGCTGGACGTAACGCCATTATCCTTGGGCATCGAGACATTGGGCGGTGTGTTTACCCGTTTAATAGAGCGCAACACCACCATTCCAACCAAGAAATCTCAGGTTTTTTCCACAGCCGAGGATAACCAAACGGCCGTGACCATTCGTGTATTTCAAGGCGAGCGTGAAATGGCGGCCGACAACAAATTATTAGGGCAGTTTGATTTGGTGGGTATTCGTTCTGCTCCGCGCGGTCGACCACAAATAGAGGTAACTTTTGATATCGATGTGGATGGTTTGGTTCACGTTCTGGCCAAGGACAAAGATACCAATCAAGAGCAAAAAATTGAAATTCGTTCTTCTGGTGGTTTAGATGCCGCAGAAATAGAGAAAATGATTGCCGAAGCGGCCGCCCACAAAACAGCAGATGAAGAGCGCAAAAAGCTGGTGGAAGCTAAAAATCATGGGGAATCTGTGATTCATTCCGTGACCAAGCAATTGGATGAGGTCGAGGTTTCTGATGAGAAAAAAGGCCAGGTTGAGCAAAAAATTCAAGATTTGCGTAAAGCCATGGATCATGATCAATTGGACGACATTTCGTCTTTAACCATTGATTTGACCAATGAAGTGACGGAACTGGCTAAATTGCCAAAACGTGAGGGTGCGCAGGAAAATGCCGAAGTCATCAATGGGGAATCCCACGACGTTTCGTCTGACACTTAGACTTCTGGGGGCCCCCCTGGGGCTCTTCCCACAAGGGTATTGAATTTAATTTAGACAGCTGGGCATGCTCTTGGCAGTATCTGGGAGTATGCTTCATGATCAGGCAGATTCCCCCATACGTAGGAAGTTTGCGGCTTTCTTTTCCCCATACGTATACAGCGGTCTATCGGCTTTGGAGAATGCGTTTGGCAGCCTCTTTGTTGCGCTCTTGCCCCTATTCCCTATGGGACCTCAGCCCTATCCCCCTCAGCGGAGGATCTCCTTACAAACCTCTTCCCTCATCGTTTTTGGCACCCAGATTGAGCTCTTTGTTGCGCTCTGTTCATCTTTTTGTAGCAAACTTTATATTAAAGCGGCTCCTTCTCCAGGGAGATCATTAGCCCTAATAGAGTTTTGGATAAAAGTACCCGCTATAAAGATGGGGAATCTGTTTGTTTGTCGCGTGTTTTTTGCCATTTTTTACTATTTTTTTGCGATATTTTCAGTCTATTCTGAAAAAGAGAGCGCAGAATAAATCCTCTTAACATTTTAATTTATTTTTAACAAAATGAAAATTTTATTTTAAATAAAAACAAAGACTTATTACTGTAAAAAAGCCCAGATTTGTTAACATTTCTTGATTTTTTGTTTTACTGTGTTACAAATGTATTTGTGGTAACAAAACATCAAAAAAAATGAAAAGAAAGTTAATAGCAAGATTGTTTGGTATGTTTTTAATTGGTGGGTTTCATACAGCACATGGTGTGGAACCAGCTGTCAAATATAAGAGTATTCGTATTAAAGATGAAACATGCTTAAAAATTGCCAATAGCGTTAAAGATGTGTTCAAAAACTCTCTAAACAAAACACAGATCGAAGCTATAGAAAACTATATAAAACAGGGCTGTCAAGTCAATATGGGTGATGACGGTATAAAAGCTCATGTGCATTGCAATCAACAAATTGCTCC
>CAXNJQ010000009.1:0-11958 GCA_964202705.1 Holosporaceae bacterium | reverse complement strand
ACTAAACGGCACTTGAATTTCCACGCTGTCGCCAAAAATACGGACCTTGTATTCACTGGGCTCCAGCTCTTTTTTCCCATAAATCACTTTTTTAATAATATCTTTGTTCTGGCTGGATGCCGTCCACAGGACAGGTCCATAGGGCAAGACAAATCGATTGTTGTAACAAACCGTTTCTCTGTTCATGGTCAACAGTGTTTTGCCCAGCTGATCTTGAACCCATTCCATGGCCACATCCATATAATATTTGATTTGATCTGTTGAAATATCCTGGGGCTGTATGCGCAAATGATTGATAATTTCAGCATCCTCAAACAATTTCAGTGAACTCTTTTGCACAACAGAATGTCTTGGCAATTGGTCTTGATCTTTGTATCTGTCCATGGTGTTTTTCCTTTATGGCTGTTAAACGCTATCCTTCAGGCTGATTCACTTTGTACAAAATTTTAATGCTTTCAGGGCCTCTCCATTGGTCACCGATCCGCCATATCCATAACGCATCAGGAATTCCACATCGGGTTTGGGGGTCATATCATCGCGAATAAGGGTTATGACTTCACGGTGCACAATGGTGTACCCCTGTTTAAAATTCCCAAAAATCACAGCCACATCGTTATCGCTAAGGGGTTTAAATTCATCACATTGGGTAACGGGGTACCCTAAAAAGGACGATGTGCCGTCCACCATATGATTTGGGGTCCACAAATACCGCTGCTCATCGGGCGCTTTGATGGATCGAAACAGCTTCATGGCTTCTCTGGATATTAACCAACTGGCGCCTGTGTTGTAACGCGACTTTAAACTGCCCATCAGGTCCAGTAATATTTTGTATTCTTCATTTTCTTTAAGGCCACCGTTTTGATCGGTTTTAATGGCTTCTATTTTGTATTTTTCTGTATTGTTATCCACCAAGTCCGTCAGCAAACCTTTGGGTTTTTTATCACCATCGCCATAGAAAAACGCCCGATTGCACGTGCTGCCCACATGTTCTGACATTCCCTTTTTTAAAAAGGAGGTTAAATTAAAACTTAAATTTAAATTTTCCAGGAGGTCCCATGCGATTTTGTGATTGTAATTAATGGTGTGCAAGGGAATCTCCACCATCTCTATTTGCAGTTCTTCTTTGTCATCGCTTGGCTTAGAGACGCTACCCCAATGTTTATTGGCATCGGCTAAATAGGCATTAAACTTGAAATCGCCACCACCATCGGCTTTAACTCGAGGAAAGCGATACCGTGTACCTGTATTCAGTATCACCACATTGGCCAATGTCATCAGGGGGCATAAATTTTTGACCTCATCACCAATATCTTCAGAAATAACGTTGGGGATCAGAACGCCGCCTTTTTCAGGGGTGCTGCCATCTAAATACTTTTTTTCTAATGAAGGTAATCCCCCTTTGTTGCCCGTTAACAGATAATGGTTAAAGGCTTTTAATTCCAGGTCATCTGAAGAAGAGGATTGCCCTAAAAAGGGACGTTGTGTGGCCTTATTCGTCTGATTCAATTTAACACTGATTTGATCCATCAAGGTGTTTAATCGTTCCACTTTATCCACAGCGATGGGGTCGGTTTTCTTTTGTTCTAAGGCATTTAAACGCTCGTCATTGGCGCCCTTAAAGGCTTCAAAGGCTTGGTTTAATTCGGTAATGGCGTTCAGGGTTTGTTCATTGGACATGGCTTTCTCCTGTGGAAATAAATGATATGGGCACAGCTCTGCCCTTGATGGATTTTCTTGGGTTTTGGATGGCGTGATTTAGGGTTTCAAACGTTTGGTCAGTTGACGAATCCCTTGCAACAGTTTTTCGTCCCGATCATAACCCTGTTGGGATGTGGGGTCGTGATCGCGTTTAAAGGTGTGGATTTGTGCTTTTTCATTACAGGGGTTCGTGACGATGGAAATTTCCAGTAAATCAATCTTTTCGATATGGCGCACCCCATGGTTCATGAATGATTTTTTGACATAAAACCCAATGGAAAGGCTGTGTTTCAGTCCAGATCGCCACAATTGGTGGACTTCTCTGGCTTTTTCGATATGTTGGATGAACAATATGCCCTCTACAGACAAACCCGTGTCATCCTCTTCCAAGGTTGTGCATGTGCCCAGACAATGATACCGATGGTGTTCATCGTATATGTTGGGAAACCCTTTGTGCTTTTTTTTCCAAGAATCCAGGCTTTCGGAAAAGGCACCTTTGACAATGACGTCATTGGCCTTGTCTGTATTTCCAAATGTACTGGCATACCCCGAAAAAGTACCGGCATCATCCAATGCCTTGATCCGATGGATGGGTAAGGTGTGGACGGTTTTCATTTCAAATTCGCTCATGGTGGGGATCTCCTTATTAAAAACGTGCCTAAGCAGGGATTACACTGTCGACGGAACCATGGGGGAAGACTGTGGGGGCATTGTTGGCACCAACTGCAGGACCATATTCAAAGGCATTACCACCCTGTATGGGGCCATACCCCAACATTTCTCTGCGCTCATTTATGGTTAGGCACGTAATTTTACACACTTTTTCCCACATTTTTTCCCGTCTAGGAATCAAAGCATGGATATCATCCTTGCTGTAGGACAAGGTTAAATTCGATCCATAATAGGGCAACAACCACTGGTTTAAATCGGACAAGACCATATCAAACAGGGGCAAACAGGTATCTTCCCACAGATGCAATCGGGCTTCTTGATAATTGGAATAGGTCGAATCGCCCAATATGCCGATACACATGGGGGGGACGCCAAAAACTTGGGCAATTTCTCTGGCAGCCATGGTGCGGCCCTCGTTAAAATCCATATCCTTTGGACGCAATCCCATTTCTTTCCACTCGAAATCCCCCGTTAGAACCAACATTTTTCCTGCACCACCGCGAGATTTCATGTTTTGCACCTGATCGCGCAGACCTTTTTCTTGATCGGCCGTCAGCATGGAATTACCTTTCAGCATTAAGGCACCCGATGGACATCCCGCATTGTGCAATAACGTCAAATTATGAGACACAATGACATTTTGTAAATCAATCATGGATTTTGCAGACTTGATGGGGCTGGCTCCTAAATAATCATCCAACGGATTAAACAATTTCATGTGTAAAATGGCGCTTTCGCCCGTATCACCATTGATATTAATGGTGTATTTTCGATTTCCCAATCGGTATTCATAAGCCTTTAAACGTCCATCTGGCCCTGGCACCAGATGCATCCGATTGGGGCGCAATAAATGCAATTCGGACAAGGCATGCGGCGTGTCATGATCGCTAACGGCCTGTATAAAACTGTTGCCAGACAGCAACAAATAGGTGACCAGCCCTTCGCAAAAAGAGGCATAATTTTGCATGGCATTGGGCTTTTTTAACACATCCAAAACAGGGTGCTCTGTAATGCGTTGATTGCCGTCATACAGCATCAAGGGCACAGAGGCAATATTGCGTGCAATCAATGTAATACAGCGATACACCACGGCATTCTTATCATACCCAGATGACACCAGTGGACAGTCCCAAGATTGATCGTAATCAAAGGCATCCCCCATGGCATAGGAAGACAATACGGAATGGCTTTTTACATCCGGGTTTCGGCCGCTGGTCCACAAGCGATTTAAAAAGGATCGTTTTTCTTTTTGCATAGGGCCTATTTCCTTTACTGTATATGTATTGGATAACATACCCAGCATTACAGAATCAACTTTTTCATTATTTGTTAATATTGTGTGCCGAAAAACTGGACTTTCATCGATTTTCGCTGCTGAACCAAAATGATCTTGTGCCAAGGCACAACGGGGTAAAACCATGCTGGTTTCAGGTCTTTATGGGCTGGCCTTTTAAGGCGGTCCTTGACTTTTTATGCCTTTTTTCTGTTAAATACCAACAGGCTCTTTTTTTGGATGGTAAAATACGGTCCTGTGATGCACCACTTTTGGCAAAAAAACAAATACTTTTTTGTGGTACTGTGGCCGTATCTGTGGTATGGCATTATGCTGGTTGCCCCCTTGGCCACCATTATTGCCCTAAGTTTTTCAGAATTTTCTACGGGTGCCCCACCCTATCGGCCTCTTTTTCGCCCCTTATCCAGCGATTCCTTTGAACTGGTTATTCATTTAACCAATTATTTGATTGTGTTCAAGGATTCTTTTTATCGGGCAGCGTTTATGAATTCTCTGGGCATTGCCACGCTGTCCACACTGTTTTGTTTGATTATTGGGTATCCTATGGCCTATGGCATTGCGCGATCAAAACATCATACGGTGTGGTTGTTGCTGGCCATTTTGCCCTTTTTTACATCCTTTTTAGTCCGCATTTATGCCTGGATGACGTTGCTCAGCCCTCAGGGATTAATCAATCATGGATTGGAATATATTGGCCTGCAGCCCTGGTCCCTGATGAATACACCGTACGCCATCATCATTGGGGTGGTATATTCTTATTTGCCCTTTATGATTTTTCCTTTGTATGGGGTTTTTGATAAAATGAGCCCAAAAATTCTAGAGGCCGCCTATGATCTGGGGTGTCGCCCTTTTTCGGCCTTTTGGCGCATTACGGTGCCCTTGTCGCGATCGGGTATTTCAGCAGGATCCAGCTTGGTATTTATTCCTGCAGTGGGTGAGTATTTAATACCGGAATTATTGGGGGGGCCAACCAGCTTGACCATTGGACGATTGCTGTGGTCTGAATTTTTTACCAATCGCGATTGGCCTTTGGCCAGCACTCTGGCCGTTTGCATCATTGCAGCCTTGTTTTTACCCATGTTTATCTTTAAAAAACTTCAAACGTTACGGAGGCAAGCTTCGTGATGCGGTCCCACCCTTGGATTCGATTTTTCTTTTACACCGGGTACATTTTTTTGTATTTACCCATTGCGCTGACCATTTTGTATTCCCTAAATCATTCTAAAACCGTGGTCTGGTCGGGCCTGTCGTTGCGATGGTACCAGGTTTTATTTCAAAACCAGGCGTTGTGGCAATCGGCCATGGTTAGTTTTAAAATCGGCATGATTTCGGCCACACTGGCGGTGATTTTGGGTACAACATGCGCGCACCTGTGGACCAAAGAGCGTCACCATCATCGATTGGGCATGATGGCCATGACACCGCTGTTCATACCAGAAATTATCATCGGTTTGTCGATTTTGCTGTTGTTTGTGTGGAGCGAGAATACCTTTGGTTGGCCACCAAGAGGCATGTGGACGGTCATTTCTGCCCATACAACCCTGGGTGCGGCCTATGTCACAGCCATTGTTAGGGCTCGATTGTTGCATCTAGATCCCACCCTCAGCGAGGCCGCGCTGGATTTGGGGGCTCGGCCTGCAAAAGTATTCTTTTTGATTCAATTGCCCATCATCATTCCATCCATCATTGCCAGTTGGTTGATTGCATACATCATCTCTTTTGATGATTTAATTCTGTCCAGCTTTACCTCTGGTCCAGGCATTACCACATTACCCCTGATGATTTTTTCGAAAATCAAGGTGGGATACACCCCAGAAATCA
This sequence comes from Holosporaceae bacterium, assembly GCA_964202705.1. Taxonomy (GTDB): domain Bacteria; phylum Pseudomonadota; class Alphaproteobacteria; order Holosporales; family Holosporaceae. The sequence goes on along the minus strand of CAXNJQ010000009.1, from coordinate 6,473 downwards.
ATGCGCTGGCCACGTGCATTACAGGCATTGTCAGCCTTGTGATTATGACGGCTGGTTACACCCTTTACAAAAAAGAATCCCAATGATTATTGTTTTCGGAAATACCAAGGGGGGCACAGGAAAATCCACACTTGCTGTCCATATTACAGTGGATTTGCTGTACAGAGGCAAACGGGTGGTCTGTATGGATTGCGATTGTGATCAGGGCACATTATCCCGGTATTGGGAAAATCGAATGGAATTTCAAAAACGGAATGAAAGAACCATTCCCATGCCGCTGCACACCAAACGATTTTCTCCGCGTAACGATACCCCTGAAGCCATTGCCCAACATCTGCGCCTATTAAAGGATCAGCATGACACCTGGGATATCCTGATTATTGATACGGCCGGGTACGATTCTGTCCTGTCTCGATATGCCCATTCGTTGGCCGATATTTTAATTACCCCCATGAATGACAGCGCCATCGATTTGGATTTATTGGTCAATGTCAAAGAAACGGCCAAACCTGGTCAATTGCCCCTAAGCCATTATGCCCACTTGGTCTGGGAACAGCGTATGCGCAAGGTAGTAGAGGAATCTGGCACACTGGAATGGATTATCGTACGTAATCGCATGCACAGTCTCAGTTCTCGTAACCAAGTCCAATTGGATAAAATTTTAAATGCCCTGTCCCAACGCATCGGTTTTCAAATGGCCCACAGTGTGGGGGAACGGGTTATTTTTCGCGAGTTGTTTGCCTATGGATTAACGGTGATGGATCAACGCACCCAGCAAGGAAAAACCAATCCAGGGTACCAAGAAATCAGTAAAATCACAGATCAAATTTTGTCATTTCAAGACAAGATTTATTTCAACCAGCAACGCAGCCATAACAACCAAACCACGACGGTATAAGCCCAGAAACAGGTCCACAGCGAGGCTTTTTTGGCCAGAGCACTAGACCCACAAGGATTTTCGTTAAAAATCCAACAATGAATAGTGTGGAACGGGCGCCAACCCGGGAAAAGTTTGCATTAAAAAGCTGCGAAAAGCCGGTCGAGATTTGATTTTCAAGTACCATTCTTGGGCCATAGGAAAATCATCCCACACAATTTCACCCAAATAATCGATGCACGATACATGGGATGCCACGGTAATATCCGCCCATGAAAAGGTACTGCCCGCAATATAGGAATACCGATCGGCCAATATACTGATATATGTCATGTGTTTACGCAACATGGATCGGCCTGTTTTCAAAACGCTGGTATCGGGACCTGATTGGGCGATGGCCCGCTTTAATGCACGCTCGTAAAACAAGGTCATATAGACATCGTGATAAAAAATGCGATCAAACCAAGACATAATTTTTCGCGCTTCCAGCCGATCAAAGGCTTCGACCCCCATCAATTGGGGTGTGGCGTACACATCTTCGATGTATTCACAGGCGGTGTAATCGTTCCAACAAATCAAGGGGCCATCTTGAAAAACAGGGAGCTCTGCCGACGGATTTAACTGGAGCAACAGCCGCGATGGTTTCCATGTGCGCTCCATCACTGGGGTAACAGGAACCCCTTTTTCCAATAAACCAAAGGCAATTTTTCTAGAAAAGGGGCAAAAAGGCATTTGATACAACAGACGTTCTGACATGCCGATCCAGCTCCTATTTGCTTTATGTTTAGTTTGCCTGCACTATGCATCCGGATCAACACCCTCTGGGCACTTATTTTGTACTGTGATGTGTGGAAAAAAGCCTTCACCACAAGACGGTCTCTTTTTTTGATTTTTATCAATAGAAAAAAGCACAATACATTCAGAAACAAAAACCCTTATATTTCTAACAGATGGCAACAAGCTCTCTTTTTATAAATAAATGCACCACCTTATTTACAAAAGAAGTGTAAATATGCCAGAATAGACGATATTTACAAAAAACCAAAGTGTGCGATTCATGGAAAGTATTAAAATTCTTGGTGGACAGTCATTAAAAGGCAGCATCCCCATCAGTGGTGCTAAAAATGCGGCTCTCCCCTTGATGGTTTTAGGGCTTCTTACGGACGAACCATTGGTGCTAGAAGGCATTCCAAACGTCACGGATACCCACAGCATGCGCCATATATTAGAGGGCATTGGCACATCGGTGCAGCATTTTTCCAAACGTTTTGTGCTGCAAACCCATCATGCCACCTCGCTGCAAGCCTCTTATGACGATGTGCGTAAAATGCGCGCCTCTTTTTTAGTTTTGGGTGCCATGCTGGGGCGTTTTGGATTGGGGCAAGTATCTTTGCCTGGTGGATGCGTCATCGGTGTTCGGCCCATTAATTACCATCTGGAAGGGTTCAAGGCACTGGGCGCCCATATTGATACGTCCAATGGCGATATTATTGCCAAGGCACCGGGTGGTCGTTTGCCAGGGGGGAAATATACTTTTCCAAAGTCCACAGTGACAGGCAGTCAAAATGTCATCTTTGCCGCCGTTTTGGCCAAAGGAGAAAGCCGTTTAGATCATGTGGCCATCGAGCCAGAAATTACAGATGTCATCACCTGTTTGCAAAAAATGGGGGCAAAAATAGAGGGCAAAGGGACGTCTACTCTGCATATCCAAGGGGTGGATGCCTTGTCGGGAACCCAGCATTCTGTGCTGCCCGATCGCATTGAAATGGGGACGTATATGGTGGCGGCGGCCTTGACCCGCGGTGACCTGATTATGGAGGGGGGGGATCTGTCGTTGCTGCCCCATGTGGTGGAATGTTTAGAACAATCTGGATCCATCATTACCGAATTAGGCCACAACCGCATTCGCATCCAAGCCCATGACCGTCCCCAACCCTTTCACTTATCCACCGCACCATATCCTGGATTTCCCACGGATTTACAAGCCCAATTTATGACATTGGCGGCGCTGGCTGATGGGGAATCCACCATTATGGAAAACATTTGGGAAAATCGATTCATGCATGTGGCAGAGCTCGCGCGTATGGGCGCATCCATTACGCTGGATCACCATTGTGCCACGATCCAGGGTAAACCTCATTTAACAGGCGCCCACGTGATGGCCACGGATTTACGTGCTTCTGTTGGCTTGGTTTTGGCCGCGCTGGTTGCCCAAGGTGAAACCACCATTCATCGCATTTATCATCTGGATAGAGGATACGAAGTTCTGGAGCGCAAACTGCAAAATTGTGGGGCCATCATTCATCGCATGGGATCACAAGACGAATCCGTGTTGGATGACCACGAGATGCGTGCCGTTGCATCATAGAGCCTCATCATAAGACACGGCATTGTGAGCCTCATCATAAGACACGCATTGTGAGCCTACACGCGTCATCAGCCTCTTCATCCCACGGGCATGGGGGGGGCTGAAAGCCAATGACGGCTGGTGCGCCTAATGGTTTTTTGAGTTATTTTGGTATATTCTTTTGGAAAAAAGAGACAAAAACAGTACGATGAGATCCCAATACAATGCACACTCTCCGTTCTTTTTGTGCATACAACGACTGTTCTCTCTTTTTCCAAAACCAGCGCGCTCTGTTGCTGTGGTCACAGCGATGATCACGGGGTGCGTTACACCATCGGCACATAACAACACAACCAGCACACCATCCATTGTCAGAGGCTCTGATGCCTCTAAAACCGCTGGGCAATCAAAACAAAATCACAGCGCTCTGAAATACATGGTTTCGACCTATATCGAAAATCCTGCAGCATCTGGCCTCTATGGTCTTGTGTACGGCAATCCAAAAACAGCACGGGTGGTTTTGGTTGTGTGGACGGCATTAACCTGTCCTGTGTGCAGTCGATTGCATCAAGGGCCATTGTTAACATTGAAAAAATTGGCGAACACAAGGGGTGATTTTGCCCTTATTTTAAGGGATTATCCCACAGACCCCATCAGTCTTCAGGGGTCAGCCATGGTTTGGTCCTTGGGGAAAAAGCCTGTGCCCGATATCATGCATCGCCTGTATGTGACCCACGATTGGATGAATCCGTTGAACAAAGCCTTGGATGCATTGGAAATTTTAACATTGCAAAGTGCCACATCACCCGCAGAGCAAGCCAAAATTCGGTCAGCAAAAACGGACGAAAAATTGCACAAAACCCTCTTTTACAGCCGAACATCGGATCAAGAAGCCCTGGGGTTAACCCAAGTTCCATGGGCCATTATTTTGGAAAAGCAGGGAGAGCCTATCTCCTCTGATCTGAACAATAGGAAGAAACGCCCAACCTCACAAGAAAAACCCCAGGCACGTTTACAACAATCGGACCCCATTGCTCAGGGTTCAGACCATACAAATGGTCAGAAAGCAGGCCGCAAAGCCCTTGCGGATTGGACCATGCATGTTTTGGGAACCCCGAATATGGATGTGGACCAAATCGTTGCACAATATTTGCCAAAGCATTGATGGGTTTCTGGATCTTGGTTGATGGGGTTGATGAATTGTGGACTATGAATTTCCGGGATTGAGAGAGTTTCTTGGGGTTTGGTTTCTGGTTTTTATCAGCTCTGGACTGAAAAACCCATCAGGAAAAACAGCCTGGCACGATTCCTAATCATCACCCTGGATGACTTGGGCTCGGGTTGCCCAGATAGGGCTTTTGAGCTTCTGACGATGATTTTGATATTTCAGCTTGTCCAGCTGTGGATTACTTGGGCTCGGGTTGCCCAGATAGGGCTTTTGAGATTCTGACGATGATTATGATGTTTCAGCTTGTCCAGCTGTGGATTACTTGGGCTCGGGTTGCCCAGCCTTTGACTTGGCGAGATGGGGATTTCCCCTCCCGCCACAATCGGTGCCCCTCCTGCTACAGCAAAAGGGGAAAGACGGATGTCTTATGCATCCCGCGCTGTATTATTAAGAGACTTTCTTATTCCCTTTTTCTTTTTTTCATTAATACTGCTTGCAGTATTCTGATTCGATCTCTTTTTCTTGTTTTCAGTATTACTGATTGCGATTTTCTTATTCGATAATTTTTTCTTAGCACCAGTATTCAAAAGTTTTGCAAATTCCATAACGGAACCATAATCGTCATCGTATTTATCCATACCCGAAATTTTCATCATTTTTTGAATAAATCCAGACGTCAGTTGTGATGTTTTGGCCTTATTCTTCATCCTATTATTCATCGTGCTATCATCCTTACAGAACTGGACAAAACCCGCGATCTTTCTAAAAAGCGCTGAAACAAGTTCTTGTGTAAGTTCTGTGGTTATCGGACCATAGAAAATTTTAGGAAACAAATCATCTACACACTCTTGCCTATCATGCATTGATTCTTTAAGAGCAGAATTTTTTTCATACGCATCGGATAAACTTCTAGAGAATTTTACTAACGGAAGAATCCCTAAATCTTTACCAAATTGATCCCACAGACGATCCCAATATTTGTCAAGTTCAGCATCGTTGGTAACCGCCCTACTGATAAACTGATGCGCAAGAGAGAGTTTTGTATTCAAAAGTTTTTTGAACATTGTTTCTATTTTTAATTTATTTGCTCTGGAGACAATCTTTCCGTTTTCGATCTGTTCATCAGAAAGAATAATCGCAGAAAGAGTAGACGATTTAGTAAGATTTGAAGGCAAAATTTCCTTCAAACAATCCATTAACGCTTCCTTGCTCCATAGAGCGAACTCTTCTCCGTCATCGTCTTGTTCCTCTAGCCTCCTATTATCCTCTTTTAACTTATTTAGTTCTTGGGCATTTTTCTCGTCTTGGGCATTTTTTTTCCAAGAAGCGTGTTCTTGCTCTAATGCCTTAATCCGATCTTTAGCGTTATTAAGCTTAATTAATGCTTTTTCTTTTGTCTTAAGTTTTAAAACACCCAACTGTATTGCCTTTATGTTATTATATACTGGGTCTAAACTCCACGGGGTCGACGAATCCCATGCTTCTACTAACTTATTCAAATCCTCATATGATTCTTTCTCATATTTTGTTGCATAATAATCCTGAAATTTTGAACGGTTATTTGTAACAAAATCATCTAATTTATTCCGAAAACCAGCACGACCAGAACGATTGTTCCTTCTAGCCAATTCCTCAACCATTTCTGGATTTAATAACAGCTTTGGCAACAGAACTTCTTCTACTATTTCAAGCTTCGCCTCTAACCACTTACGAACCAACTTGTCTTTACGAAATACATCATAATCATACAAATCACTATTCTTTTTATACAGTTCATCTTGCAACGTCATCAACTCTTCAATGGACTTACTGTTACAACCATTCTTAAAATTTGCGTTTTCTGGACTAAGTTTTTCATTAAAAATACGTTCCACCTTGCCGCTTTCTGAAAAATTAGACGCACTATATGCTTCTTCATATGCTTTGGCTAACTGATCAATGGTGGCGCTATTTAGATTACTGATTTTTTCCCCTGCAGCTTGCGTTTCAGTTGTTATTTTTTGTGCTGCAGCATTACTTTCTGCTTTTTTTTCAAAATCTTTGACCTTGGATTTTGCATTGGTGGAAAGATCAGCATTATA